>JAFGKB010000133.1 GCA_016928755.1 Anaerolineae bacterium
GTACTATAAGGCTTATAGAGTACTATAAGGTAAAAAACATTATAAACTCATAAAGTACTACGAGTTTATAGAAATATTAAATATTGGTTGTATAAAAATATGGAAAAACTACAAATTATTCCCCTGGGAGGCCTGGGGGAAGTCGGAAAGAATATGACCGTTCTGGAGTATGGCCGGAACGTCTTGATCATAGATGTGGGTATTATGTTCCCTGAAGGTGATATGCCGGGTGTGGATTATATTATTCCCGACTATGATTATTTACGTGATAAGGGGGACCGTATTCGTGGTATTGTTATCACTCACGGTCACGAAGATCACATCGGAGCACTGCCGCATTTTTTGCAGGAGTTTAACGCACCTGTCTATGCTACAAAACTGACGCGGGGCTTGATTGAAGTAAAACTGCGTGGAGATTTGCGGAAGCAGGTCAAGCTCAACACAATGGAACCTGGTGACATAATACGCCTAGGTCCATTTACCATTGAGCCGTATCACGTCTGTCACAGCATTCCTGACGCTGTCGGCCTGGGGATTACAACCCCGGTCGGGTTAATTGTTCACACCGGGGATTTCAAACTCGATCACACACCGGTAGATGGCTGGCCCACAGATATCGCCAAGTTAGCAGAGTTTAGCCAACGTGGCGTGTTGGCGCTATTATCTGATAGCACTAACTCTGATACGCCGGGTATCACCCCCTCAGAGCGTACCCTGACCGTCGCCCTGAACGATGTTTTCCGGCAGAGTAAGGGCCGGATCATAGTCGCCACCTTTGCGTCATTGATCTCCCGTATCCAGCAGGTGATGGATGTTGCCCGTAGCAACGGGCGCAAGGTCGCAATTGCCGGCACGACAATGGTAGAGAATGTGAAGATGGCGCGTCACTTAGGCTACTTGGATGTGGAAGACGATTTGTTGTTTTCGTTGCAAAACATCAACCGGTTGCCACCGCATCAGGTCACAATTATGGCTACTGGTTCCCAGGGTGAGCCAAGATCAATTCTGGGCCGACTGGCTACCGGGAGGCATCCATCCTTACGGGTTGGACCAGGAGATACGGTAGTCCTATCCTCGCACACCATCCCCGGCAACGAAGAAACTGTACACCGGCTAATCAATCGCCTCTTCCAAAAAGGGTCTAACGTCATCTATCACTCTGTCGCCCCTATTCACGTATCCGGGCACGCCAGCCAGGAAGAACAGAAGATGATGATAAATATCCTGCGTCCTAAATTCTTCGTTCCGGTTCACGGTGAGTTACGGCATTTAAAACAACACGCTATTTTGGCCCAACAAGTGGGGATTGACAGGAAAGATATTGCTGTTGTAGAGAATGGTTATGTTTTGCGTTTTACTCAGGATAGTATGACCGTTGGCGAGCGGATTCCCGGCGGGTATATATTTGTGGATGGTACCTGGGTGGGAGCAGTTAGCCAATCTATTATCAATGAGCGCGAGTCTTTAGCTACTGCTGGCGTCTGCACCGTCTCCCTGCGCTACAATGAGAAACAGGGTAAACTTATCGGTGAACCTCACTTGGTAACCCAGGGAATGGCTATTACTGAAACTGTAGATACTCTAGCGCCGGAGGCGCTGAAGGTTGTACGTAATACTGTCAAATCTATCCGCGCCGGGACGCGGATTGAAGATGTCGAGAAAGCAATCCAAAAAGCATTAGGTAGCTACTTTTACCAAAAAGCCCGTAATCGCCCGGTCATTATCGTGATGGCCTTGGCGGATTAAGGCTATTTAAAAGCCATCCTGCGACCAATGGCCCACATCCTCTTTATCTACAAGCAGTTACCGGCCCCGGCGGTTGGCCATGCCGGGGGGGAGTCCCTCTACTGGTTGATGGAGGGGCTGCATAACCGGGGACACGAACTCAGCCTGGTAGCACGGATACGGAAAGACGAAGTACAGCATTTAGCGACAGTCGAGGGGATTTGCAGAAATGTAAAGACTGTCCCTCACCATACTACAATGGGCGGCTCCAAGTTAGTTAACTTCCCCCACAGTTATTGGTTGCTGCGCCAGGCCGCTGCCTGGGCATTAGGGCACTGGCAACCAGACCTTGTGCATGTAGAGACGACCCAGACGGCGGCGGCTATAGTGGGCTTGTCACGCCCCCCGGCCTCATTCCGCACCCAGGACATCAACTGGTTTATGATGGAACAGGTGGCCGCCGGACAACGTAGCTGGCGCAAGTGGCTGACCGGGTTAAAACGTCGCTTCTTTCTCAAATTGGAGCCGTGGCTAGCCCGGCAATATGACATCATCCTGGCAATTTCGGAGGGGGACCGGCGTCGGTTGGCCCCTTATTGTCCTCAACATAGCATCGGCCTTTTGCCCCTGTCCCCACTAGTTAAACCTACAGATGGACAGGAAAATACTGTCCCCCAGGGGATCAATGTACTTTTCGTGGGCGCGATGTCCAGGGAACACAACATCAATGGGGTTATCTGGTTCCTGGATAAGGTCTGGCCCCGGATACTCAATGCTGTACCCGCAGCAAAGTTCTACATTGTGGGCAAATCCCCGCCGCCGCAGATTGAATGTTATCATAATAAAGAAAATGTCTTTGTCACCGGTTTCGTGGATGACCTGACGCCTTGGTACCGGGCCGCGACGGTCTTCGTCTCACCGTTGTTAGTCGGTGGGGGACTGCTCCAAAAGGTAATGGATGCCCTGGCAATGGGGACTCCGGTAGTAGCGACGCCGGCCAGTAATCACGGATTGGGAGCACAGCCGGGAGAACAGTTGCTGATTGCGGGTGAACCGGAAACATTTGGGGCTGCGGTGATCCGGCTATTGCAAGATGGCGTGGCGCGCACCAGGCTTGGTCAGGCCGGGCAAGTGTTTGTGAATACGCACTATGACATCGAGGCTGCTATTGACCGGTGGGAAGAGTCGCTGTTACAGTTTACGAGTTAAGAGATAGTATTTAAATATAGGTAAGTGTGCTGGAAAAGATGTGTTATAATTTAAACATCCAACCTAAATACCAAATTCATTCTTTGCCAGAGCTATTATCCATTGTAGGTATTTAGGCTATCTGCGCTTTAAACAATAGTTAGCTTATGTTATAGACTTTTTAAGGGGTGACTTACCCCTATAAAAATCGCTTCAGCATAGGAGGTGAACGACAGACTTGTAAGTAAACTTGTTTTTCTATACCTATTTGTAAAACACTTTAATTTTAGGAGGAGACTTGTGTCTAAGAAGAATTGGTACGCTTTGTTAGCTATTTTGCTAATCGGTGCAATGGCATTGACTGCTTGTGGTGGTCAGGAGCCGGCTACCGAGGTTGCCCCTGAGGGTGGCAAATCTGAGGTTGAGGTTTTTTCTTGGTGGACGGGTGGCGGTGAGGCCGCCGGCCTGGAAGCTATGATAGCTATTTTTAATGAGAAGTACCCAGATATTGAGTTTATCAATGCTACCGTTGCCGGTGGTGCTGGTACGAATGCCCGCGCTGTGTTGGCTACTCGTTTACAGGCGGGGGATGCGCCCGATAGCTGGCAGGGCCATGCTGGCCAAGAATTGATCGGCACCTACGTTGCTGCCGACCAGATTGAGCCATTGAACTTCCTTTATGAAGAGAATGGTTGGCTGGAGGTTATGCCCGCAACCCTTATCCCCTTAATCTCCCAGAATGACAATATTTACTCTGTCCCGGTAAATATTCACCGCGCCAATGTGCTCTGGTACAATCCTAAGATCCTTGATGAGAACGGGATTGCCGTTCCTACTACAATGGATGAGTGGTTTGCGGCTATGGATGCCTTAAAGGCTGCCGGTGTGGAAACGCCGTTGGCTATGGGGGAACAATGGACCGCGATGCATCTTTTGGAAACTGTGTTGTTGGGTTCAATGGATCCC
This sequence comes from Anaerolineae bacterium, assembly GCA_016928755.1. Classification (GTDB taxonomy): domain Bacteria; phylum Chloroflexota; class Anaerolineae; order B4-G1; family SLSP01; genus JAFGKB01. Next base: position 3,880 of record JAFGKB010000133.1, read on the forward strand.
GCGGCCTATAACGGGCTGTGGGATGGCTCCACCGCTTGGGACGGTCCCGAAGTTAAGGCTGCGATTGAGAACTTTGAGAGAATCTTAACCTATACGAACAGCGATGCTACCTCTCTGAGTTGGCAGGATGCTTCTCAATTGGTTGTGGAAGGTGATGCTGCCTTTAACGTTATGGGGGATTGGGCTGAGGGTTATTTCCGTGAGTTAGGCAAGGCTCCCAATGCTGATTATGGGTGGGCACCTGTCCCCGGTACCGGTGGGACTTTCCAGTTCCTTTCTGACAGTTTTGTGATGGCCAAGAATGCCCCGCATCGTGATGCTTGTATCGCTTGGTTGACGGTTGCCGGCTCTAAAGAAGGCCAGGATGCTTTTAACCCGGTTAAGGGTTCTATTCCGGCGCGCAGTGATGGTGACCGCAACCTGTATGGTGAATATTTGCAGTCCGCGATGGATGATTGGGCCAGCGATGTCGTTGTGGGGAGTTTGACCCACGGTGTGGTGGCTAATGACTCTTGGAAGACCGAGATTGACACTGCTCTGGGGTTGTACCTGGGCAGTGGTGATATCGCGGCTTTCCAAAGTGCACTGGCCGCGGCTTGTGCAACTTCTGGTCCCTGTAAATAGTCTGGTGTTTGTTCCTGGTGCTCTTCCAAGTGTTCGCTGACGGGTAATAGTCTACATGTGCAGTCTGCTACCCGTCAATTATATCTTGAAGGTGTACTAGTGATACGGGGCGGGCACTCAGTGTCCGCCCTCATCATTATAGGTTTTGACTCTAAAGGTTTCAGATGGGGTAAACCCTTTTAAAGGTATGTCACCTCTGAATTAAGGATGAAAAGAGTTATGCGTTTAGATAAAGATAAAATTCTTTCGATCCTCCTGGTTATGCCCTCTATTTTAGCCGTTATGATTTTTGTGTATGGCTTCATCTTATGGTCAGGACGGGTATCACTGAGTCAGTGGAAGGGCTTATTGCCTAATTATGAGTGGGCCGGGTTACAAAACTATATCAATCTCTTTAATGATCCTCGTTTTCATATAGATGTACGCAATACTTTCATCTTTACGGTTTTGTTTGTGTTTGGAAGTTTGATTTTAGGCTTGATGTTGGCTGTGATGTTGGACCAAGGGTTACGGGGCGAGTCTTTCTTCCGTACAGTTTTCCTCTTCCCGATGGCTATCTCCTATATTGTTACCGGCGTGGTCTGGCGTTGGTTAATGAACCCGGCCCAAGGTGAGCGTATGAGCGGGTTTAATATTCTCTTTGAGCGCTTGGGGTTGGATTTCCTGATTAACCAATGGCATACGACACCGGGTTGGGGTATTGCTTTTATTGCAGTTCCGGCTATCTGGCAGATGTCGGGCTATGTGATGGCCCTTTATCTAGGTGGTTTACGTTCCATCCCCGAGCCATTACGTGAGGCGGCCCGTGTAGATGGGGCTACTGAATTGAAAATCTACTTCCATGTGATTCTCCCCCTGTTGCGACCGATTACTCTGAGCGCGATGATTATCCTAGGCCATATCTCACTCAAAGTATTTGACTTGATCGTTGCCATTGCCGGGAAACAGGTGGCGTTGGATGTGCCGGCCGTGTATATGTGGCAGACAACTTTTGACGGCTATTTCTTTAACCGAGGGGCTTCAATTGGTATTCTCTTGCTCTTAAGTGTTGCGGTTTTGGTCATTCCTTATCTGCGTTACAGTTTACGAAGTGAGGCCGAATTATGAACAGATCTCGCTCGCGTTATTACTGGCTCTATATTCCCTTGAGTTTGATGGCTCTCTTCTACCTTGTCCCTTTGTATGTTATGCTGGTCACCGGGTTTAAGGGCTTTGAAGAGGTCAGCCTCCAAACTATGTGGAGTCTGCCTAAGACCGGTATACACTTTGATAATTTCACAGAAGCCGGTACGAAGTTAGCCCCTTACTTTTGGAACAGCCTTAAAATGGTGATCCCGGCAGCCATTATCTCCTCCATAGTGGGGTCGTTGAACGGTTATGTTTTGTCTAAGTGGAAGTTTAAAGGTGCTGATATTATCTTTCCTCTGATTCTGTTTGGGATGTTTATCCCTTACCAAAGTATTCTGATACCTTTGGTGGAATTTATGCGGCGTATTAATCTCTATGGCACAATTCCGGGACTAGTTCTCACCCACGTTATCTATGGTATCCCTATTACCACATTGACCTTCCGCAATTATTATGCCACGGTCCCTACTGAGCTGGTGGAAGCGGCACGTATTGATGGGGCGGGCCTGATGGGTATCTACCGTTATGTGTTGTTGCCGATCTCCATCCCAAGTTTTGTGGTAGTGATTATCTGGCAGTTCACGTCTGCCTGGAATGATTATCTCTTTGCAGTCGCTCTGACCGACCCGCAGCACTGGCCCATTACGGTGGGACTTAATAATATGGCCGGTAGCCAGATTATCGCATGGAATGTCCAGATGGCCGGGTCTTTCCTAGCCGCATTACCTACTTTGTTAGTCTATCTTTTCCTGGGCCGTTATTTCCTAAGAGGATTGATGGCCGGAGCACTAAAAGGGTAAATTATGGGCGGGCAAGATGCCCGTACTAGGAGGAGTTGGGATGAGGAGTTTTCGCAAAGAGTTGTGGTTTAATATTCCCGGACGCCGGGCCTTTATCAATATCACTCCCCAGGTGGTGGCGTGTCTGCAAGAGAGTGGTATCCAAGAAGGGTTGTTATTGGTGAATGCGATGCATATTACCGCTTCAGTGTATATCAATGATGATGAATCCGGGTTGTTACAGGATTATGATGATTGGTTGGAGGAGTTAGCTCCGCATGAACCGGTTAGCCATTACCGGCATAATCGCACCGGTGAGGATAATGGTGACGCCCACTTGAAACGCCAGATTATGGGACGCGAAGTGGTCGTGGCCATCACCGATGGGCGGCTGGATTTTGGCCCTTGGGAACAGATTTTCTATGGTGAATTTGATGGCCGGCGATCTAAACGGGTACTAGTCAAAATCATTGGTGAATAACAGAGTGCTGTTATGGCTGTCTCTTGTGTTAAACCTACTATTGGATAATTAGGAGCCGGGAGTTCATATAACTCCCGGCTCTTCCATACATGCAAGTGGCAACGGGTTAAAATTCTTGTCGTCTGTATTTTCGGAGTCAACCATTCGTGTCGCCAGCCATAGTCGGGCATGGTTTGCATCCTGGCCCATTTGCTCGATCAATGCTTCGGCTGAATCGAACTTCAGTTCTGGCCTTAACCGGTGCAGGAAATCTACCTGGATATGTTCGCCATAGATATTGCCGGAAAAATCCAGTAAATGTGCTTCTACAGTGGGGGGACGATTATTAAATGTGGGCCGGGTGCCTACATTAGTGATGGCATTGAAGATGCCCCGTTTGAGCTGTACCTGGCAGATATACACCCCGTCAGCAGGGAGCAATCGCTTTTCTGAAATCGCCAGGTTAGCTGTGGGAAACCCTAGAGAGCGACCCCGTTTATCACCATGTGTGACCAATCCGGTGATACGGTAGGGGCGTCCTAGGCAGCCGTTGGCTTCATCAAGTCTACCGGCTCGCAAGGCTTTGCGGATGCGACTGCTACGTACCGGTTCATCATGCCATAGAATTACATCATTGAAAGTCGCGACGGTGAAGTCGTAGCGTTGTCCCAACTCTCTGAGGTGTGCTGGTGTACCCTCACCCCCACGACCTAATTTAAAATCCGGGCCAATCCACACCCCCCGCATCTGGAGGTTTTCAACTAATATCTTGATAAAATCCTCTGCCGCAGTAGCCGCAACCTTCCGATTAAAAGGAGTTACGATAACTCCTTCAGGTTCAAGTTTTTCCAAGAAACTGAGGCGTTCTTCTAAATTTGCAAGCAGCCCATTTTCCTGTTGTTTAAAAACCTGCCGGGGGAGTGGATCAAAGGTCAATACTACGGCTTCGAGGTTGTTATGATGTGCTTCTGCAATCATCCAGCTTATTAGGGCCTGGTGTCCAAGATGCACACCATCAAAAGCCCCGATGGTTATCCCGGTGGGGTTAGAGGTCTGTACCGTATTAATATTACGTTTTACCCACATTAGCTTACTAATCCTCCGGAAAAACTATTTTAGGTTGCCAAAGCCCGTTAGCTGCCGGTATTAAGATCGCTACCAATTCTCCTCTTATATTATACGCCTGGAGAAATTCGGCGGTTTCAGGTATCTCTGCCGGAACTTGTTGCCCGTACCGTATCACCTTAACCAGTTCCGGTGCGAATTGTACTGCCGGCATCGTTGTGAGTACCTGATCGGGGGGGATAAGTACCTCGGCAAGTCGCCCCGTTTGTTCTAAATTGCGCAACTCTTCCAGACTGTGACTCTGGGATAGTTCAAATTTCCCGCTCCGGGTGCGAACCAGCGATTTGAGATGGGCGCCACACCCCAGAATTTCGCCGAGGTCATAGGCTAAACTGCGGATATAGGTTCCTGCCGAGCAACTTATAGCTAAGGTTAAATCCGGTGTTTGCCAATCCAGAATCTCTAAGTGATGGATAACGATAGCGCGTGGCTCACGCTTCACTTCCTGACCTTTGCGGGCTAGTTTATAGAGACGTTCTCCATTAACACTAACCGCTGAATACATTGGCGGAATCTGTTTTATGGGACCAAGAAACTCCTTGAGTGCGGCCTGTATCTCTGTGAGTTCGGCGTTGACCGGGTAGCAAGCTATACTATCACCCGTGGCATCATAAGTAGTCGTTGTTTCCCCCATCCGGATAACGGCCTGGTAACCTTTCTCATTCTGGTTCAGAAAACGAGCCAATCGAGTTACTTTGCCCACTAACAGCACAAGCACGCCGGTCGCCAGCGGGTCTAGTGTTCCTGTGTGGCCAACCCGGCGCGTGTGTACGATACGACGCACGCTGTTTACAACATCGTGCGATGTCATCCCGGCGGGCTTATTGATATTTAAGACTCCGTCCATAGGTGAACTTAAGAATTTGTCTCCAGTAACTTATGGAGTAATGGTAATACCTTTGCCGTGGCTGTAGTTAATGAGCCTTGTACCGAGCACCCGGCGGCTTGACGATGGCCGCCACCACCTAAAGATTTCGCAACTCCGGCTACATTATATCCTGGTCTGGCGCGCAAACTGATCTTCACTGTCCTGTTCCGCATCTCCAGGAATGAGGCAATAACTTTGGCCTCGGCCACCTGGCTCAAGAGATTGCCTAAATTCAAGTCATCGTGGTCATCTATGCCGAGGGTCTCTTTTTCCTCTTTCGGGAAGGTAGTCCAGGCCACTTGTCCTTCCAGTTGCAAGCGGTTGAGAGCGATACCCCAACCGCGCATTTGTTTATAGGGCGTTGAATCGAGAGCATTCTGTACCACGGTTGCATAATCGCCCCCGGCTTCTATTAACTCTGACACCATCCGCAGTACGTCTGGGGTGGTCGTCTCGGTGCGTAAACCTCGAGTATCCGTTAACACAGCCGTCAATAAACAAGTAGCAATGTCTGGGGTAATTGATGTCCCCAAAGCTTTCAGTAGGGCCAGCATTGGCATCGCTGTCGCTGCTGCTTCAGCTTCTACCAGATTCACATCTCCAAAATTGTCATTAGTCTCATGGTGATCAATGACTAAGATTGGCTTGGTATCCCGCCAATCTCCGGGAACCATCCCCCCCGTCCGTTTGAGATCACTCATATCGACGGCTACAATCAAGTCGATATCCTCTTGCGCCGGTACCTGATCACCAACAGTTTCGGTCCCTGGCAGATAAGCCATCGTCTCCGGAATCGGGTGTACACATACCACTAAAGGCTCTTTACCGAGTTCAAGTAAGGCTAACCGCAGTGCCAAAGCAGACCCGATGGTGTCTCCATCGGGTCGTGGATGGGTGATGATATAAGGACGTTTATAGCGTTTAAGGAGTGTCGTCGCCTGTTGTAGTATCTCTAGGTTGCTCTTCATTATGTAATTGCTCCAAAATTGTATCAATATGGCTTCCATAAGCCAAAGATGGGTCGTAGACAAAGACTAACTGTGGGACGTTGCGCAGCCGCAGCGTAGGTGCTAGTTCTGCCCGCATCCAGTTTGCCGCTTTATTTAGAGCCTGCTGTACCTCTTCCAGTTCCTCTTCCGTTCCCATAATGCTGTAATAAATCTCTGCACGTGTTGTATCCCGATTGACGGATACATCCGTAATATTTACCCTTGATAGACGCGGATCATTGCTCTCGGTTATCAACAATTGTGTAACTTTGCGTTGGATCATCTGACTGACCCGCTGTTGGTATTTCTTCCCCATATTCCCTCCAGTGCGTTAAAAAATCCTGAGCGGAGTTTAAGTTTATGATCGGGCTACACGCTCCATAACAAAGAATTGTAGCAAATCCCCCACTGCAGTTTCATCATAGTCCCTAATTTTAATGCCGCACTCGTAACCTTCTTTAACTTCCCGAACATCTTTCTCAAAACGTTTCAATGTGTCAACAGCGCCTTCCTGGATGATTTGGCCATTTCGCACCACGCGCACTTGGGCCTTCCGCTGTACTTCACCTTCCCGTACAAAGCAACCGGCCACACGCCCGATTTTAGATATATCGAATATTGCGCGTATTTCCGCCACCCCGATAACTTTTTCCCGGTACTCTGGCTCTAATAAACCTTTCATCGCTTGTTCAACTTCGTTGATCAATTCGTAGATAATATCATATACCTGTATGCTCAAGTCTTCCATATCCGCTTGCCGGCGTGCTCCCCGGTCGGCATTGACTCGGAACCCAATAATTAAAGCGTCTGAGGCCAGCGCCAGGTCGATATCCGATTCGGTAATATTACCCGGAGCGGCGTGAATAATGTTAACTTTAATTTCTGATGTGTCCAAATGCTCCAGGCTGGTGATAATGGGTTCAAGAGAACCTTGTACATCAGTTTTCAGGATGATATTAAATTCCTTAACCTGCCCCTCACGAATCCGTGCTGATAAATCGTCCAAAGATAGCGGGCGGCGTTGTTTAGTCATCTGGCGTGCTTTTGCCTCTTCTTGGCGTTTTTGGGCGATGGCTCGGGCTGTGCGTTCGTTCTCTACCGCGGCCAAGCGGTCACCCGCTTCTGGTACATCGTGTAACCCGATAATCACAGTCGGGGTGGCCGGTGGTGCAGTCCGATGGCGTTTGTTGTTCTCATCTTCCAATGCGCGGACTTTCCCCCAGGTTTTCCCCACGACTACCACATCCCCGGTCTTTAACGTTCCGTTTTGCACTAACACTGTGGCTAGGGGTCCCCGTCGTTTGTCGAGGCGTCCTTCGAGTACTGCCCCAACGGCTGGACGTTCAGGATTCGCCCGGACGCAAACTTCATCCGCAACCAGGATAATCGCTTCCAAGAGGTCTTCTAGTCCCATTTTTTTCTTTGCTGAAACCGGGATCATCATCGTTGTCCCGCCCCAGTCATCGGCCATCAAGCCCAGGTCCGCAAGTTGCTGTTTAACAAATTCTGGCCGGGCATTAGGTTTATCGGTCTTGTTAAGGGCGACGATGATCGGTATATGGGCGGCGCGTGCGTGGTTAATAGCTTCAATAGTTTGGGGTTTTACCCCGTCGTCGGCTGCGACGACCAGTACCGCGATATCAGTTGTGTGCGCGCCCCGCGCCCGCATCGCGGTGAAGGCTTCGTGCCCCGGTGTATCCAGGAACGTAATGCGGCGGTCATTATGCCTGATTTGGTAAGCTCCGATGTGCTGCGTAATACCACCGCTCTCCTTGCCCACGACATTAGTATGACGTATCGCATCCAGGAGAGAGGTTTTACCGTGATCAACATGTCCTAAAACAGTAACAACCGGAGGCCGTCCACAAAGATCATCGGGGTCCTCGTCCGCCAGAAGTACTTCCCATGCCGATAGTTCAGATTCCGTCGCTTCTTCCTCGGTTATCTCTGGATAGGGCAGACGCGCCTCGTATCCAAACTCTACAGAGACGATGGCGGCTGTCTCAAAATCGATCTGCTGATTAATGCTGGCCATAACGCCATTGCTCATCAAGATCTTGATAATCTGGATGGGTGAAACATCTAATTTCTCTGCCAAATCACGTACTGTTATAATTTCAGAAATAATGACTTCGGTCGCTTGTTCTGGTGAATTCATATTTGTGCCTCCTTACAATAAAAACAACTCTCCCATTTTGGGGAATTGCGACTGTATTTACTCCGCCGTTGAAGCTAATTCGTCATCAACTGCTAAAGATACAGCATACTCGCGCAGCGCATCTATCTCTTCGTCTGAAAGTTTCAGCCTTAAGGCTCGATTAAGTAACCCACGTTTTAATGCCTGTTCCCAACAATCTTGTTGGCGACAGAGATAGGCTCCTCGCCCACTACGTTTTCCAGAATCGTCTATTACTACAGTCCCCTCAAGTGTCCGTACCAAGCGCACTAGCTCTCTTTTCGGTCGCGTGGTCCGGCATGCTATACACGTTCTTTCTGGAATATGCTTGCGTTTTATCGCTTTCTTTTTCACTTTACTTACCTGTTAAGAATAAAAAAAGTGCCAGAGAATTCTCTGGCACCTGAAGTACCCCGTCAATATTGTGCAATTCTTCACTATAACTGCCTTTGCAGAATTGCACTCAAGGAAAAGGTTGTTGTTACCTACTCATAGCATCCATTTTGAAATCTGATACTATGCTGGTATGCCAAAAAATTCCAGAGCTAACACGATTGCTTAACCTAAATAATCATCCCAGCCATCTTTATGACTGCGTCGTCTGCGTCCTTTACGCACAGCAAAAGTCTCACCAGACTCTTCGTCGTAAATCAAAGTACGCCTCTTCTTCTTTTTACCTTTTTTGCTTTTATCCGTATCTTTATCTTCATCCAAAGAGTCTAAAACATCATCTTCTTCGTATACATCGAATGTATCAATATCATCCATATCAAAGACAATGTCTTCTTGACCCTTGGTCTTTTCATCCTCAGTCTGTTCTTTGATTGTGCTTTCCTCTTGCGGCGTCACTGTTGCCTCCGGTAATAATGATTCCTCTACTGTTTGAGTGGTATCTTCAATAGCCTGAATCTCTGGCTGCGTATCTTCCGCGCTTGCTTCCTGAACTACGGCTGCGGGTACTACTTCCTTTTCCTCCGTGAAGACTTCTGGCGTAACTTCTTCAGTTATATCTTCAGATATTTCATCTGCTAACATAACTGGTTCCATAACTTCCACAGTCTCTACAGGTATTTCCGCACTTTCTGGTGCTGGTTCTACAAAATCAAAATCAACAGTCTCTATAGCTTGTTTTATCTCTTTTAGTGCCTTGCTGCCGATGCCATTGAGTATTAATAAAGCCTCGTCACCTAAGGCTACCAATTCCATAACCTTACCTACGCTGGCTATCTCATTGCGCTCAAGATGGCCTAGTACTTTCTCTGAAAGTTCCAGACTCTCCAAGTCGGTGGTATAAGCTTCTTCTGGGACAGAATCTTTTGCCTCTTGCTGACGCGCATGGCGTTCGGCGACGATATCTGATTGTCGAGTCTGCCCGGCGGCTTCTCTCTCCTGCTGCTGGCGTTGGTGTTCCAACTCCCGCTTGGCAACCTGTGCCCGGTGGACAGCTTCGACGACAGTCTTGATGTGCTGGCGTTCCTCGTCAGTATACGGGTATTTATCCTGTTCATGGGAGCGCATCGTAGTGGCCAGCCGTGGGACCAGGGATACGATATCTTTATCGAAAAGCCCTAGTAGGTCCGGGTCTTCGTTAACTTGCTCTAGTGCCCAGATCCCAGCTTCCGTTGCGCCCTGGATATCAATCCGCCAATTGGTCAACTTCGCCGCTAAGCGCGCATTTTGCCCGGCCCGGCCGATAGCCAAAGAGAGTTGGTCATCTTCTACAATAACCGATGCCGTTCTCCCCCCCTGGCGATTTTCATCCAGCATTACGATGAGGATTGAGCTAACACTTAGTGCATTAGAGATGAAAGTTGCCGGGTCTTCATGCCATTCCACAACATCAATGCGCTCGCCGTGTAGCTCACGGGATATCGTTTGGATGCGAATTCCGCGCATTCCCACACAAGCCCCGACCGGGTCTAGCCCCGGTTGGCGTGCCACTACGGCTATCTTCGAACGCGCACCGGCTTCCCGTGCTATCGCCTTGATCTCTACTTGTCCACTGCGAATCTCAGGAACTTCCAATTCTAACATCCGGCGTAACATATTCGGATGGCTCCGGGATACAACAATCTCAGGACCTCTTGGTGTGCGGCGTACATCTACTACATATACCCTGACTTTCTGGTGCAGCGTATAACGTTCCCCCTGGATTTGCTCATGTTTCGGCATATGGGCCTCTTCAGTGCGTTCCAGGTGTAATGTAATATAGCGTGGATTAATGGATTGGATGGTACCGATAATGATCTCGCCCTCTTGGCGGCTAAAGCGGTTAAATTGGCTCTCCCTCTCTGCTTCCCGTAAACGTTGCGTAATGACCTGTTTTGCTGTTTGTGCTGCAATCCGGCCAAAGTTACTAGGGGTAACATCTACCATCAAGATGTCACCTATCTGTACATCACGATCGATCTTCCTTGCTGCTACAAGACGTATCTCCGATTTTCGATCTTCAACCGTCTCAGTTACAGTCTTTTCAAGGTAGATTTTGGCCAGTCCTGTATCAAGGTTAATATCGGCACTGATATTTTGGTTAGCCGATATCTTCCAATCTCGCCGGTAGGCTGTCGCCAGGGCTGCGCGCACAGCGTCTAATACAATCTCACGCGGTAGATTGTATTCCGCGCAAATCTGATTAAAAGCCAGGGCGAACTCGCTTTTCATTCTGGATCTTCCTCCGCTTTTCCATTTTATCCAACATAAAGAAAAGTGGGGGCTGCCCCCACTTTTTCCATGTGTGTTCAACGAACACCTATGTTTCTTATCAACTCAGATTATATCATAAAAATTAACTTTATGCAAGGCTTGTTAAAACTGAAACGCACCCCATGTTCCGCCTATTCATCATGGTGCGTTTCGGTTTCAGGTGAGTTAATCCTTTCAAGAACACCATAGCCCCGCAGTGTAACAGTTTTGGCTCCGTTCTATCTAATTCCTATGCATGTTTAGGTTAAAAGTGACGAAATTTATTGGGTTAGAGATTGATTTTTCCTTATAATTGTGCTATACTAATTGTGCTCAGTTACGTACTGCGCCATTATAAGGTTCAGAAAGGATGCTTGGGTGAATCAAAAAGATGAAACTCAAATTGTTCCCCCATCTGTGCAATACTGTATTGATAATTTGCAAAGTCCAAATCCTAGACAGCGTTCACAAGCCGCTCAAGATTTAGGAGAACTAAGGGACTTATGTACAGTTGAAGTTCTGATTACAGTTTTAGGGGAAGACATTAATACCTATGTTAGAAGTGCTGCTGCTGAGGCCCTGGGGCATATTGGCGCGCCAGAAGCTATTTTCCCGTTGATGGATGCGTTGCATGATTCTAGTTCGTTTGTCCGACGTGCAGCAGCTATTGCTCTCGGACAAATGCAGGCCAAGGAGGCCCAGATGGCACTCCTTCAGGCACTGGAAGACCCTAATTTTTATGTACGCCGGGCGGCTATCAATGCTATTGGGAAACTCGGTATTTCAGACCTGGGCAACGTCCTATTACCATTGCTGGACACTCCAGACCCGCGCATTCAGCGCACTGTGATTACGGCACTCCGGCGATTGAGAAATAAGGACGCTGTACCACAATTTATCCGTATTCTTGATGAATACTTGACCGTGCCCTCCCATAAAAATCTGCCGGTTGTGAAGACTTTGGTTATTGCCCTGGGGGATTTGCGTGCGCAAGAAGCAGTTCCCACACTGATCCGGGTTGTGCGTGGCTATGTGGGGGTGCGTTCCCTGGCGGTTATGGCTTTAGGGCAGATCGGCAGCCCAGAGGCCGGGCCGATTTTGATCGAGGCATTGAAAGATAAGAGCACTAATCTGCGGCTCTCGGCATTGAAGAGCCTGGGACAATTGAAATATGAAGCCGCTTTACCCGCAGTTCTGCCTTTCTTAAGTGCCCCAGATCCTCGGGTACGCCGTGTGGCTGCGATGACCTGCGGCTACTTGGGTGACCATAAAGCGGTCGCGGTGCTAATGGAAATGGTTAAGGAGGATCCCAGCCCCCTGGTGCGACCGGTTGCCCTGGAGGCATTATCCCTGGTTGGCGATGCCCGGTTATTGCCCCAACTTATCGAGTTAGCCGGTGATACCAATGCTTACTTGCGGGCTGCATTGGCTGATACACTACTGGCTTTACATGATGGCCGGACAGAGGTCGTCACAACTTTGCAACAATTGACCAAGGACCCGGTTGAGCATGTGGCTACGGCGGCCAAGCATGCATTAGCGGAAGTGGAAAATCAGGAACCCCGGCAGTCTAAAAAAGTGACCGAAGAAAGCGGCGCGGTGAAACGCGAGAGTTCCTGGTTACAACGACTTTTTGGGCGAAGTTAAGGTATTAATGATTTCAATATTTCCCCTACCCATCAGGAATAAATGGGTAGGGGTTTTTAGGCCGTATAAGTATCATTTACTTTTCTGTTGTTTGCCATTCATCTCTTGTGATTTCAGCCTGACGCAACAAACGTCTTAATAAATCTACACTGATATTGCCTCGGTGAGGATTAGGTAAAACTAGACGGATATTTCCACGTATCATAAACTCATGTCTGCCCCCGGTGTAAGGTCCGTCAAACTCCAATTGTATCAGGCGGCGAATCAGTTCACGTCTTGAAACTGGTGTAAGGTGTGGCATTTAAACAGTTACTTTTTCTGGTATATGGATTGTAACATTCGCCAAAGTGGGGATAGGTAATCCTTTTGCAATGCTGAATAGTACCCAATCTTCAATGGCTTCAGAGAGGTTGCGACGGCATATTTCCAATGTTTTGCCTGTTGCCCAAACGCCTGGCAGCGCTACAACTTCACCATAGAAGGGTTCTTCATCTTCTATGATTTCGTAGTGTGCTTGTTCTAAAGCAGCTTGAATATAAATTAAAAGCATAGCTACCTCCTATATTAGGCTTAATCTTCATCCTCATTGTAACACAGCTTTTTCACTTACATTAGTGATGACTTAGAACAACGACATCTTGTGTCCCGTAGAGGTGTTGGGTAACCACCGCCGTCCATTGTCCATCTATTGAAACTATACCCGTGCTTTTTACCAACATACGCCGGGTTTGTGGTTCATACTGTGCCGGTCTAATCCCTTTTGCGCGCATCATTTCAGATACTGTGTTCTTGGAAACTGTGATTACACTTAGGTCAGGTGGGATAATGGATACCTGGGTATGATTGCGGGATTGGAGGGGTGCGTACTGCCATAGTTGCGTTTCCGTATTACAGTTTGCGCGATAGTAGAGTTGATTATCTATGCTCCACCCGATGAGTTCGTAGGTACAGGGCGTTCTCTCAACTAGGTTTTGTGATGCCTTAATGGTACCTCCCAGAAAGCCAGGGTTGGTAACTAATTGCATCTTGTACTCAGGAGCCGCAACAAGTGCAGGTTGGTAGCGGAGGAAAAAAGGGAAGGCTATAGTGATGCATATTACCAGTAGGAGCCATATACGAGGAAGCTTGCTTGGGCGCATCTTCACCAAGCCTATGATTGCAACTGTAACACTTGCCAGTGTTGCCAAAATATAGGTATAGAGGTTTCCAAAAAGGATGCTGGCGAAGAATGCGAAAGGCAAATAGAGCGTGATTGACAAAGGCGTAAGCCAGTCAGGGCTTCGAACCATCATTGCATCTGGAATGAGATGGCTTAATGACATCCAATAGAAAGACAAAAATGGAATGCTTAA
>JAFGKB010000134.1 GCA_016928755.1 Anaerolineae bacterium
CAATCCATGTACAGCCTGCGCTTGAATTTATTACGGGCCGGGTTTAGTAACTTGCGGGTATGGGTAAGTTCACCACCTCAGAACCGGCATGAAAATCTGCTTTTTCGTGCGGCACGGTGGGTGCTTTTCGGAGTACCGCCGTTCTCTTGGTTTTTCGAGCGTGAGGTCTTTGCAGTGGGGGATAAGTGAAAGATCGCCGGACGGTTGACGAGCTTTCGATAGAGGAACTAGAAGAGATTCTACGGACACGTAAGCGGCAAGAGCGTATCAGCCGGATGCGTAAAAAGGGGAGAGCAGCGAGTGTCACTCAAGACCCATTAGTGGAGTCCTCTACACCCGCTGTACCCCATCCGGTTACCGGTCGGCCCCCTATGCAGCGGTCTGCTGGGGCGGCGCGTTATACTGCCAAAATCGACACACCGGTCAAACGTAAACGCTCGCTGAAGTTGCACATTAACTGGGGTTGGATTGGGGATCGCCTGTTATTACTGGTGGAGATTCTGGCCGTGGCCGGATTGCTCTTCGTGATTCTTAAGATGTCGCTCACCATTAATGAATTAAACGAGGACAGCTTAGCAGCCTATGTAACTCTTGAACCTACTCCTACACCGTTGATCCGCGTGGCTGTTTTGCCTGGCGGGCACACACCGCCAGATGTGGACGGCCAGTCTGAACCGGCCCAAATTCCCGCGCATTTGCGGGACCTGGTCGAAGCTATCACGCCCTTACCGGTACCTACGCCGGGACCGGAGCAAGCTCGACGTATTGTCATCCCTGCGATTGGTGTAGACGCACCGGTGGTCGATGGAGACGATTGGGAGACTCTGAAGAAGGGGGTTGGTCATCATATCGGCAGCGCTAACCCTGGTGAGCGGGGGAATTGTGTGCTCTCGGCCCATAATGATATTTATGGTGAGATCTTCCGCGAGCTACCGGAATTGCGGGTGGGAGATGTGGTGCAAGTAGAGACTACTACACAGACTTATCGTTATGTGGTGCGCCAGACGCGCATCATTGAACCTACCGAGGTGAGCGTGATGGATCCCACCAGTTCGCCGGTTTTGACCTTGATCTCGTGTTATCCCTATGGTGTGGACACCCACCGTATTGTGGTTATTGCAGAATTAGAACTTTAAGTTATCATCATTTAAAAAGGAATTTTTGGAGGTTTATATAATGGCTAAGAAAAGTAAGAAATCTACACCGCGTCTCTCGGCGGCACAACTCTATACTCCTGATGGGGCAGCTCCGGCAGTTATTCTCGCAGCTCAGAAAGAGAGTCCAATGACGGTCCCCACTGAGACGGATCTGGCGGCGGAGTATCACTATGTTATCCGGGACCTGCGCCGTATTGGTATTTTGGCACTGATTATGTTGGGAGTGTTGGTCGGGCTGGCTTTTGTACTGGTTTAAGTTTGCAGCGAGTTTTGATTAGAGTACGGCTGGAGCCGCTATCACAAACCCGGGATGGGTTTGTGGTGCTGGCTTCAGCCATTCTTTTTGTAGTAGCCCCAGAACCAACCTAGCCCGGTATCTACAATTAGAGCCAGCCAGAGGTTCTGAGTTTTGAGATAGAGTAATGTCCCTACAATGGCCAGCGTTGCCCGGTTAAGCACGTCTTGCCCGTGGGCAGGATTGTTTAGGCATTTCCAAAGTCTTGGGTTAACCAACGCTTCAAATACCACCGGTAACAGTCCAATCCAGGTGCCTGTTTCCATACCCCAGAGTAGTACAAATGGCTCCCGGTAAAAGGCCCAATGTACCTGGTGGTAGATAGCTTCTCTTACGGCGATGCCCAGATCGTGTTCTGGTTGTATTAGTGAGGTAGTTGGCATAGTGTGTCTCCGCTGGCTCCACCACCCTACACTGCCCGCAATGGCGGCGATAACGATGGCCCACCCGGTATCCGTGGCCCAGTTGGCCAGATTGTCTGCCGGCTGTTCTATGAGGGTGTTCCAGGGCATTTTCTGTAGCCCTAGACCTTTCTCCGTCAACGCGCCACGCCAAAAAAGAGCCAGGGTTGGGATGCCAAGGGCATAAACGATACGCAGTGCTTGCCAGATATAGCCCGATGCCGGCCATTGATCTATGTTATCCAACCAAGTCTGTAATTTTGGGAGGAGTAGGGCGTTATCGTCCGGGGCTGTTAATCCGGCAATCTGGTGTAATATCCAGCTAACCCAACTCACAATGAGACTTAATCCAATAGAGATAATCAGCCAGAGCCAACGCTCCGCAAATATTTCAGTCTCCACTTTCGATTGCCTCTGCCTTGACCGGGATGTTAACGATGATCTTGGTGCCCTCTCCTACCTTGGAGCGGATAACGGTATTGCCACCGACCAATTCGGCGCGTTCCTGTAAGTTCATCATTCCCAAGCTGCCCCGCTTATCATAGTTAGCCTCGGTAGCCGCTACATCAAAGCCTCGTCCGTTGTCCTCAATCTCAGTGATGACATTGGACCCTTGTTTGTAGATGCGCACCCAGAGGTCTTGTGCTTGTGCATGTTTCCGGGCATTGGTAATGGCTTCTTCCACGATGTAGAAGACAGATCCCTGAGCTTCTTTACTTAATCGTTTCCCGGCTTCTTTATCGGCTTCCAGGTGAATAGGCAGCGGGTCGGTTTCCGCCAACTTGATAATATATTGTTCTAGGGCGGCGATTAACCCTTGAGTTTCCAGGATCAGTGGCCGTAAAGTGAACAACATTTGGCGGATCTCTTTGGTCGTCTTGCGGGCCAGGTCTTCCAATTCCTTGATCTCTTTCAGAGATTGGTCCAGGTCCTTCTTGAGCAGCAAACGGATATAATTCAAACGCATTGCAATGGCTGCGATTGTCTGGGTTGGTCCATCGTGGAGGTCGCGGGCCAGCCTTTTCCGGGCGTCTTCTTCAACGGCGACTAGCTTCTCTTTCTCTTCTATCAAATTGCGGTAGAGCGTCGCGTTTTGCAAAGCCATCACGGCCTGATTACACACTGCTACTAACAAGTCTTGAAAATCTACGGTATAGGTATCGGGTTCTGGGCTGCCTAACACTAAGGCCCCGTAGCTCTCAAACCCGGCACGTAAGGGGAGGACGATAACTTCTTGGCAATATTGCATTGCAATCATCCGGCCCAATTCTGGGTCGTTGCGCGGATCATAGCAGATGACCGGCTCGGCTTTGTTCAACGATTCTGCTAAAGCCCCTTCTTGGGAGGGGAACCGCAGCCGCTCATCCTGGTGTGCCAGGCTGCGTGATTTGACAATATACAGCGTCTGGTCCATGCCAAATAACAAAATCATCCCTATTTGAGGAATATCCCGCCCGGTAAACTCGCGCAGCCCGGCATTGCTTACGTCCAGGGCTGCTTCCAGTACATGCTCATAATTTAGGGTTGCGCTGAGAGTGCTGGCCAGTTCAAAGATCAGACGGATTCGCTGGTGAGCGGCTTCCACGGCGGCTATAGCTTCTTTTTCCTGTTTATTGCGTTCTTCAATGAGCATTTGTTTGATACGCGAGCCAATATCACTGATTGCCCCGCCGGCTACTAGGAGTACCAGACTGTTAATCAGATAAGGCAACATTTGCAGCACTAAGGTTCTGGGGGCCAGACTCGTATTTAAACCTAACTGGTTCCATGTGACGGCTAAGTAGGCTACAACTGCTCCCATCGCCATTAAAACACTGGCGATGGTGGAGAAACGCAACGCTGTAGTAATGATAGGGATCAAGGTGGTGAACAATACCGGGCTGCTTGGCCCACCGGAAGCAGCAATAAATCCCACGGTCAACGCAATATCCTGGAGTAGCATTAAGGTGGGATAGCCTTTGAAATTGGCGGTTTGCAGTTTTGCAACCATCTCGATCAGATTGCCTACTGCACCGACAGAGAGCAGGACTAGAACTGTGCGGGGGAAGGGTTGGGAATGGACAGCCGCATCTATACCTACAACACCCGCTACTGCTGTCAGGAAGAACCAGCGCAGGTTAATAAATAACCATTCTATCTTTAGTTCTGACTCACGCATGGCTCACTCCTCCTTAATTACTATAGTTTGAGAACTGTTATATAAGGTTTGTTTATAGTTTGTAATAACTATACGCATTATAACCCAACTCTTTTCATGTTGCAATAGTTCCCATGTGATTCCCTCTGTACAAAGCGGTGCATTGCACTTTC
>JAFGKB010000135.1 GCA_016928755.1 Anaerolineae bacterium
ATTTTATCTCAGATAAACTTATACCCAGCCGGTCCATTGCCTTTACAAATTTACCATAGTCTTTTGGATAAGCAGTATCAACCAGCAAGTATCCTCCAGAACACGGCAACAAGTAACACTTGGTTATTCCTAAATTCAGACGATAAAAACTCTGTGGCATCTTATCTCCTAGCTATATAACGCTCAACTTGTTGTCCGGCCTCTGCCAACCAATCCGCTATATTTTCCTGAAAGTCTGGATTGACCTGTGCCATATCAATCGCCCAGAGAATCTCCGACGCACGCCGCGCCGTTATGAATAAATCTACATAAACTAATTGCTCATATGGCAGAGGTCGTATCTCAGCATACCCCTCAAACAATGCATCGCGGACCTCTTGCCACTGTGCAGCCTCCCGCCAATAACACAACGACGTAGCAAAGTCGTATACCCAATACCCATACCCACAATCGTCGAAGTCAATGGGATAGGCTTCACCGCCAGATAACAGCACGTTGACACCGAGCAAAAGATCAGCATGAATCAAACCCAATACGTCTGGTCCCTTACCCAACTTATCCATAACTTGTTGTGTTTCATCAGCCACCTGCCGAAAGGGGCCATAGTAAGGTTGGGGCAGCAATTTCCACACATCACTCGCCGCCAGATTAAACCCAGCAGCATCACCAAACAAACCATCCCAATCCCAATGTCGCCGGGTGAATTCTTCCGGCGACTGCCAACGGGATGTATGCTGGTGCAAACGGGCCATCAAACGGCCCAAGGCTCTAAAGTGCCCTGGACGACGACCACGCCTGAAAAAACGCCCCCTTACCCAGCGTAACAACGAACATGTCCGCTCTTCGGGTATACCGGGAACAGCAACCTTTGTTAGTAGCGCGCCATCCAATGCGGGAACCGACTCTGGTACGATTAGTCCAGCATCCCGGCGCAACGCAGACAGCCATTCCAATTCAGAATTAATAGATGCTTCTGTCTGGTAACCGGGGCGATGAACCCGTAGCAGATAACGTCCGGGAACGTAGCCTTTATCCTCAGACTCTGCCGGTTTATAGCCGGGCATATCAACACGAAAAGTAGTGTTCTCACTACGACCGATGAAGTTTAAAGTCGCGCCGGTCAATCCATAAGCAGACAGTGCTGCTTGAGCGACCTTTCTTAATCTCCATAACTGGCCACGATAGGTCAATTCTTCAAATGGTTTCAAAAAGTTCCTCCAAGCAACTATTCTTCTCTATAGGTCAATAAGAATTCCCTGGCCCGCTGCCGGGCTTTGGGGCTGCTACTGAGCTTCGCACTCTCCGCCAAGGCTAAAACCGGTTCTTTATTTTCGATTTGAGCATAGTAAGTCTCTATGGCGTCGAGAATGTCTGCTTTGAGCAAAGCCATCCGGCCCTCTGGATGGTGAGTTTCATCAATCCGCAATAGCTGCTCCGTTATTTCCACCATTAGATGCGGCTTGCACGCCACTATCCGCCAGACATTCTGGACAAGATAGCGGCTGACCATTACCTTATCATCATCGAGTAATGCAAAATACCTATCAAACAACGCCTCAAAGTGCTGGTCGCTATCAATCCGGGTCAATCGTGCAAGTAGCTGTAGGCCAATAGCCCGCTGGAAGGCATTACGACTGTCCAATAACTCCACGAAGTAATCCCACTGGGGGTATAAGACTTCCGGGGTTATATCGCAAATCTGGAGCAGGAGTTTGAAGCAGTTCTCCCGGTAGATATTCGCCTTGGCCGTAAGACCGTCCAAGATTATGCGTAAGGCTGCCGGATCACCGGCAGCGATACTCGCCAACTCCTCAAGATTTGACGGGTCTTTGACATTGAGGCTCGCTTGCCAAATTGTATCGTCACTCATACTTCCCCCCTCAAGAATAGACAGGATGAACAAGATTTCCAGGATTCACAAGGTTAAGGCAGGCCTGAAATCCATCCTGCCTGTTGTTAAACGCTCATTCCTTATGGGTATAGCTAATCTTATAATAAACCCTTTCTGATAAAACTAAAAACGCCTTAGCTGAAGAGCCATCTCAGACTTTTGTAGTCTTGTTTAGTGTGTTATACTGTGCCAGATGACACGTTACCAGAAAGCTATGCTGTTGGTTTTTGCCTTGTTGGATGTGGCGGTGTTTGTGCTTTTGGGAGGGATAGCTCTCAAAAGTATGCAACCCCCACCCCCGACGCCGTTTATCCAGGCCTATATTGAGCCGTGCCCACAAACGGTTCTGGAAGCATTGCCGGAGACGTTAGAACCCCGGTTGGCTTGGAATGAGACGGAGTTGAATCTTGGTATCCAGGTCGTTTATACTATGACTACTTCACAGGATACCAGTGCGCAGTATCTCTGGACTGTGCTGGACGCGGTGGCAGATTCCCTGCGCGCAGGATGTACACCACCCACAACGCTGACGTTAGCGGTGACGGTACAGGCAACAGAGAAAGCTTATCGCCACATTGCCCGGTTAAACGGATTGGATGTCTTGGATTGGACTAAGGGGAATGTGAGTGATGAGGAGTTAGCAGCGAGGGCAACGTATCGCAGGGTGCAAGATTTAGGACAGGATTCACAAGATTTACAGGATTGATAGGAATTACTCAAGGGCTTCCAGGATTTCGGCGGGTTTGTTGGTGATGATGGCATCCACGCCCAAGGCTGCAAGTTCAACAGCACGCTCCGGGACATCTACGGTCCAGGCTGCTACACGGCATATAGACTCCCCCCCAGACAGCTCTCCATTGGGGTACTTATGTTCTTGCATCATCTGTGCATTAATTAGGGTATGGTGAGGGTGTAACGCTTCATAAGAAACAAGGAAAGTAAGTCCTTTATCCCATAACGATACTGATAAATTCTCCGCATAAAGTAACCCACACGGCACAGCTTGGGTATAATTACGTACCCGGCGCAGAGACATAGGATTAAATGAGGAGAACCAGACTCGTTTCAACATCCCCATCTGCCGTAAGAGTGCGACCACAGTCTCTTCCAAGCCACAGCCCTTCAAGGAAAAGTCTTTCAGCTCGATATTAATCAGCAGTTTATGGCCAACCTCGGCCAATACCTCTTCCAGGGTAGGAATACGCTCACC
>JAFGKB010000136.1 GCA_016928755.1 Anaerolineae bacterium
TCCTGGACTGGTCGCGCAATACGTTGCGAAAGAGCAGGTCGCTGTAGGCATCTGGGGCCACGTGATGTTGGTAGGTGGATTGATCCATAATCTGGTGGTCACTGGGGAAGTTAAAGCCCTGCATCACGGCCCGTGCGCCGGGTTCCAGCAGTTCACTGCGCAGGAACTCCTTGGTCACCTGCCCCCCCAGAGAGCCACTAATCCAGCGGATATGAGAGTTCCGCGCCAGCCGGGCCTCTTGGACAGAGACTGTATGGCTCTTATCGCCCCAGTGTTGCAAACTGGCATAGCGTATCCAGGCACCCTCTTCCGCGATAATTTCCACAACCTCGGCATTCAATGCCGGTTCGCTCTCTTGGGAGATGCGATCCAAGACGAGATTTACATGTGCCCCTTTACGGGCAATAATCAATGTGTGGTGGATGCCGGCCCCTCCCTGGGCATTATACCCGGCTAAGGCCTGTAGGGGGCGGTTTACCCGCTGTCCTTCCGGCACGTAGACAAAGGTGCCTCCATACCATAGGGCGGCATTTAACGCGGTGAATTTATTGAAGTCCGGGCGGGTCGTCACTCCCTGCATCCAGTAACGGCGGATAATATCGCCGTGGGTATGGAGTGCGGCGTGCAAATCCGAGAAGACAACCCCTTTAGCCTGCTCCATAGCATTTAGCTCCGCATAGGCCGGCACGCCATTATAGTGCACCAGCATCCCGGCGACCTGTTCCTCTGGGGCCAGAGATTGCAGCCAGCAAGGGGGTAAACCCTCAATAGAGTCCACAGGTTGTGGAGCGATAGCGATATGTTGTCCTTCAAGGGGATAACGGTCTAAGGGAATTCGTCGCCAGGCCTCATCTTTGCTCTGGGGCCAGTCTAATTGTTCATAAGTCGCCCAAGCACTATGGCGTGCCGCGCGCATCCACTGCGGTTCCCGGTAATAGTCCGAGAGTGCATCTATAGTATCCCGGTTCATTTCAAGGGTCAAGGATTCTGCAGGAGCGACTGTTTGATAATTCTTCATAGCTGTACTTGTCATTGTTCTTATCCTACCGATCCTTCCATCTGGAGTTGTACCAGGCGGTTAAGCTCCACCGCGTACTCCATCGGCAACTCTTTCACAAAGGGTTCCAAGAAGCCGTTGACAATCATTGCAGAAGCCTGTTCCTCATTCAAGCCCCGGCTCATCAGGTAAAAAAGTTGATCCTCGCTGATCTTGCTTACGGTGGCTTCATGCTCAACCTGGACATCATCCTCGTGAACATCAATATAGGGATAAGTATCCGAACGGGATGTGGGATCAAGAAGAATGGCATCGCAGACAACCTTCGACTGGGAACCTGTCGCACCCTTGTTGATCTTCACCAACCCCCGGAATCCAGAGCGGCCATTCCCCTTGCTGATAGACTTCGATGTGATAATCGACGATGTATCAGGGGCCATATGGATGGCTTTAGCCCCGGCATCAAAGTGTTGACCATCACCGGCAAAAGCAATGGAAAGTACCTCACCATGCGCGCGTGGCCCCTTCAGAATCATTGAGGGGTACTTCATTGTGGTATGACTACCCAGGTTGCCATCTACCCATTCCATTGAGCCATCTTCTTCCACTATTGAGCGCTGCGTCACCAGGTTGTAGACATTGGTGGACCAATTCTGGATCGTGGTATAGCGAGCATGGGCGCCTTTCTTCACAAAAATCTCAATAACACCGGTATGCAGAGCTATGGCACTATATTGGGGCGCAGTACAGCCCTCGATATAGTGGACGTTGCTGCCCTCATCGGCGATGATAATCGTGCGCTCAAACTGTCCGAGACTCTGGGCATTGATACGGAAGTAGGCCTGGAGAGGGATCTCGACATTGATGCCTGGGGGCACATAGACGAAACTGCCACCGGACCAAAAGGCGCTATTAAGGGCCGAGAACTTATTGTCCATAATCGGCACAGCTTTGCTGATATATTGCTGGACTAGTTCCGGGTATTCTTGGACTGCGGAGTCCATGTCCACAAAGATAATGCCCTGTTTTTCCCATTCTTCCCTTAACGAGCTATAGACCGATTCGGAATCCATTTGGGTTTCCACCCCGGCGAGATACTTGCGCTCCGCCTCTGGAATACCCAATTTTTCAAAAGTCTCTTTAATCGGCTCCGGCACATCTTCCCAGGAGCGGGATTTTTCATTGGCCGGGCGCATATAGTAATAAAAACTGTCAAAATCCAGGACATCAATAGGCGGCCCCCATTTAGGCATAGGCATTTCCATAAAACGAGCAAAGGATTTCAATCTAAAATCCAGCATCCATTGCGGTTCCCCTTTGATGGCCGACATCTCGCGCACAATATCCTCACCAATACCGCGCCGGGCACGGTGCACGTACTGGATATCACTGGTAAAGTCATGTTGTTGCGGTTGTTCTTTTATTTGCCGTAGGTCGTTATGCTCAGTATCCATTTATAACTCCCTTAGCTGGCCGCCCCAAATTGCTGCTGCACCCACTCATAACCCTGTTCCTCCAAGGTCTCCGCCAGTTTGGCATCTCCAGAGGTCACAATACGCCCTTGATAGAAGATATGGACAAAATCTGGGCGGATGTAGTTAAGAATACGTTGGTAGTGGGTAATAATCAGTATTCCCGTCCCTATCTCTTTCTGGATCTGATTAACCCCTTCAGATACTAGCCGGAGGGCATCAATATCCAAACCGGAGTCAGTTTCGTCCAAGATGGCAAAAACGGGTTTAAGCAGCGCCATCTGCAAAATCTCAACGCGCTTTTTCTCACCCCCGGAGAAGCCCTCATTGAGATACCGGCGCAGGAAAGAATCATCAACTTGAAGCAATGCCAGTTTCTCTTTGAGTTCCTGGCGGAATTCGCGGAGGGGCATCAAGTGTGAGTTAAAACGTCCTTGCCCTTGGCTGCGTGCTTGTTCTCCATAGCCACGGGCGGCACTGGTAGCAGCATGGAGAAATGATTGGAGCGTAACACCAGATACCGCGACCGGGTATTGCATCGCCAGGAAAAGCCCTCGGCGGGAGCGTTCATCAGGTTCCAAGTCTAAAATGCTCTCACCGTTGAGAAGTACATCCCCCTGGGCTATTTCATATTTAGGATGGCCCATCAAAGCGTAAGAAAGAGTGCTCTTGCCGGAACCGTTAGGCCCCATCAAGGCATGGGTTTCTCCTGAATGTATGACAAGGTCTACACCTTTAAGAATGGGCTTGCCTCCCACGTTAATATGCAGGTCACGAATCTCTAATGTTTTAAGCTCCATTCACTACTCCTTTTTATAAATGGTACGACGCATTTCCTTGCGTGTGTTGCCTCTAATTTCTGTAAGTTAATGTCCAACTCAGTTGGTATTACCATAGACTATTATGGAGTATAGGTGAATACTTAATTTTGTCAAGATTTATCTTCAAAATTAAAGAGGCTGGTACTTAACCAGTACCAGCCTCAGAGAAACCAACGACAAAAGGGAAATTAATTAGCCTAGTTGGCTGGTGATAGCGCTAAGCCCCATTGCACCAAGTCCAAAGACACTCCCTAGAACGATACTCAGGATAAATACAATAATCCAGCCGATCAAGACCGTGAATACCGCTTTGGTGCTATCGAAGTCCATACCTTCACGAATCGCAACAATACTGGCGATCAATGACCAGATACCGCCGATTAGAGACCCAAAGCAGGGGATAATGCTCAACATCTGTGGGGCATAGGCGAAACCAATAACCCGCAGCATCTCCCCCATGTCGGCATCACCCTTAAATAGGTTAGTACCAACAAAATAGGTCACACCAGACCAGATGAACCAGGCGATAAAAGTCCAGACCAGCGAGAATAAGAAGTTACCGATGAAACTTCCCTCACTCATTGCGGCTCCAACCCCACTGCCAATAGCGGCGAGAAACGCCACAATAGCGACAATAATTGCCGCCTGGGATGTCGCATCCTGATCGTGCTCTATCTCCGTGAAGACATTGGCATCCAGCTTAAAAACTCCCATAATACGATCGAGTAACATATTACAATTCCTCCCTTCAAAAATGTTTAACCCTATGAATTTTATTCAAACAAGTACAGTTTTTAGCCACACTTGTAAGAAACA
>JAFGKB010000137.1 GCA_016928755.1 Anaerolineae bacterium
GATTGATTGGTGGACGGTGGATACCGGTGGAGGATTGCTTACCGGAGGGAACTATAGTTTAGAAAGCAGTATAGGACAACCAGATGCCGGGGCAACAATGACCGGCGGCTCCTATAGCCTGGTAGGCGGCTACCAAGTAGGTGCGGAAAGTATGAATGTAGTCTATCTGCCATTAGTATTAAAGTTGTAGGTAAATTGTCAACTCATCACAACACGAAACCCGGTTTCTCTCCATACTAAATTGAACCGGGTTTATTTTATGTAGGGCAAGTTGTTAACTTGCCAAATATTGCGGGCATATCAACCGTGTGTAAGAACGGTCAAAACGTGAATGTAAGTTTCTTCTGAATTTCTTGAAGTTCAAATGCTTTAGTATGATATACAGACAACCTGTCATAATCAATAA
This sequence comes from Anaerolineae bacterium, assembly GCA_016928755.1. Lineage (GTDB taxonomy): Bacteria > Chloroflexota > Anaerolineae > B4-G1 > SLSP01 > JAFGKB01. The sequence continues at coordinate 407 of JAFGKB010000137.1, forward strand.
ACTTTACTCTATTTTTGATCGGATCAAATGCTGCATACGAAAGCTTTTTTTCAAACTCCTGAAAACGATTTTCAGATGCAACTATATTGAAATTCGCATTAAAATCTTGAAGTTCTAAAAATTTCAAGAGCGAGTTCTGTATATCTGTAGTATGCTCTACCTCAAAAAATGAATCTGGAAGTCTACGTTTATTGAACCAAGTTACATCGATGGTGATAGCGCGCCTAACAATATGCGGGTATGTAAATTCATAAAAACCTTCTAGAGTTGTATACGCAGATAATGGTCGAGACAAGTAAGTTTTGTTTTTATCTTGATACGGAACGAAAGTTTGAAAACTTTTCAAATTACCTAACTCAATCAGCAAACCCTGATAATAACTATGATTAAATTCCTGCTGTTGTTCTTCTGAACTTTCTTCGCCAATGGCAAATTTTTCTAATACAACGTCATGACAGCTATTTAAAGCCCAAAGCCCGGGTCTTATCTTGAAGAAAAAACGATCATCCTGAACAATTCTACGTATACTTGCATAAGGAGTTCTTGTTTTCCACACAGTGCCAGGAACATCAAGGACATTTTGATACAAGTACCCTAATGTGGCATAACCACCATTTTCTTCCATTACTTTAATTACAGCTTCGTATTGTTTCACAAGCAAAAACCAACCCTTTTCATAAACATAAGTTGTGCAACTTTAACAATCCAATCATCTTTATCTCAACGACACCGTTAACTATTGTATCATATCCAGCGACTAACCAAAATACATCTATTGGCTAAAACTGTAAACTTGAAATATTCACACTCGGGCGTAGAATTCACAAACAAGCACAACTCTATACTAACATAAGGAGCTTATTCTATGGTTACGGACCACATAGTGAACCCCCCAAAGGAAGTTCATCTCTCATTGATTATCCGGCTGTTGGCCGGCATCGTGCTTTCTGGTCTCAGTGCGGTACTGCTCACGCTTGCAATGCCCCCTTATGGCCTCTGGCCCCTGGCCTTAATCGGGCTGTTACCAATGATTATAGCGCAATACCGTATACTACCACCCCGGCTTTCCAGTCTTGCGACAGCCATCAGCATCAGTGGCTTAGTCGCCCTCTATATTATGGATGCCTTTCTACAATTACCCAATGCCCCCTGGTATATGAAGGGGCTTCCCCTGCTTTTTGGAGTCTTTATCTTCTTAACCGACCTAGGCACACGGGCTTTTCATGAACGGACACAATACCGCTGGTTCGCCCTCTCTGGTGCACTGGGATGGGTAGGTGTAGAGATGATTCGCAGTCTCATCCCCGTATTGGGAACTTGGGGCTTCTTAGCCTATGCCTACTTCAAAAGCCCTTGGTTAATCCAACCGGTGAGTATATTCGGTATTTTCGGGATGGGCTTGATCAACTTACTCCTGAGTTTCGCCCTAGGACATTATCTCCTGGCCTGGTTTGATAAGAAATGGCGGTTAGATACAAATATACAACCGGTAGATTTGCAGAAATCACAGAAGTGGCTACTAGGGACAGGAACCGCATTTATTATTTGGACAGTACTAAGCGTAATCCTGCTCGCAATACCGGGAGAACGCACCATCCGGGTGGCAGCAGTCCAACCCAACTTCAAATCCCTATGGACAGCAGAAGAAGTAGCGACGAATACATTTTCCAAGACCCGTTACCAGGAAGTATACAGCCAGGTTTTTGAACGCTTTGCGGTTCAGACGCAAGAGGCGGCCGACGAAGGCGCGGAGATTATTGTCTGGTCTGAAGGAGCACTCAATGTCAACCCCCAACAGGTTCGCACCAAAACATTGCGCACTATGGCGGCGACCACCAATGCGTACTTAGTTATTCCCTACGGCGTTGGGTTACGCAATGAGGTCACCATACTCTCCCCAGAAGGAGAATTCCTGGGCATATACGGCAAGAACCACCCGGTAATCTTCGTCAATGAACACAGTACTACCCAAGGTACTTACCCCACCTATACAACCGCACTAGGCGAAATCGGCACAATTATCTGTTATGACTTGGATTTCACAGATACAGCCCGAAAGATTGCCCGGAACGGGGCACGCCTCATTGCAGTACCCTCCGGCGATTGGCCCGGCATTGCGGAGAAACACTACGCACATCTAGTCTTCCGAGCGGTGGAAAATCGCGTGGCGATGATCAAGGCCGACCACTCATACGATTCGGCTATTATTGACCCTTATGGCCGAATTATCAACAGTAGTATCTCCAAAAGCGGGAGCCAGAGCACCGTGGTCGCCGATGTAACCATAACACAGCTTATGGCACCCCAACGCTATTTAGGCGATTGGATTGGCTGGCTATCACTGGCCGGGATGATCTTCTTTGCCGGACTAAACACCTATACAGCCGCACAACAGAAGAAAAAGTAAACAGCCGTGTTCCACAATAATAAAACAGAAAATTACAAGAAAAACCTGTTGAATTTGTCACAGGCAATGGTATAATGGGCATTGAAACACCCGCAGCAAAGGATAAGCCAGTATGTTTAATGTGGATGTCAGTATCGGCGTAGCATTCCTGGCAGGGTTAGCCTCATTCTTAGCCCCCTGTGTGTTACCTCTTGTACCGGCCTACCTGGGATATTTAAGCGGTTATGCCGTGACAAAACCTGGAGAACGCACGTTTCAAGAGCGGCTCTTTGTGGTAGCCCACGCGGCATTTTTTGTCTTGGGGTTCAGCCTGGTATTTATAATACTGGGAGTAGCTGCGGGGTCATTAGGGCAACTCTTACGCGGTGTCTGGATGCGCTATCTCGGCGGGGCAATTATGGTCTTCTTCGGGTTAGTACTGTTAAACATTATCCCCCTATCCTTCCTATACCAAGATGCCAAGCTGGAATGGCAAAGCAAGCGCGAATGGGGCTTCTTTTCTTCATTCCTGGTGGGTATGGTGTTTGCTTCTGGATGGACGCCGTGTGTCGGCCCGGCACTATCTGGGATACTGGCCCTCAGTGCCAACCAGGCAACGGCAGGACGTGGGGCACTGTTGCTGGCGGTATATTCGGCGGGGGTAGGATTGCCCTTTATCCTGGCCGGCTTCTTGATCGACCGTTTTGGCGCGTTTATGCAACGCATGGGACCGTATCTACCCGTAATTCAAAAAGCAACGGGAGTTATTCTGATTATTGTGGGAATTGTGCTGTTTACGGACAGCTTTAACGTCATTGGTTTATGGTTACAACAACGAGGAATAGGATGGGATCTGGGGATTTAAAGCAAGAAGCAGACTTCTCTACAGACGATATTATCGCTGAAGCCGAGCAACGGTTGCGGGAAAAAGATGATACCAAGGAAGAACTCACACCGGTCCAACGTAAAATCTTGGCGGTGATGAACCGGTGGATTTTCTGGCTCTCCAAGCACTGGCTAGCGGTCTTTAACGTCATTGCTTTTCTATATGTGGGAGGAGCGATCTTAGCCCCGGTATTGATGCACTATGGTAATGAGCAACTTGCTACGCCCCTCTATAAATTCTACGGGCCATTTTGCCACCAATACCCCTTCCGATCATGGTTCTTATTTGGCGAACATACCCATTACCCACAAGAACCAGCGGCGCGTTCGGTCTTTGAGATGAATAAACTCAAAAGTTTTGTGGGGAATGCGGAGATGGGCTATAAGATGGCGCTATGCGAACGCTGTATAGGCATCTATAGCGCGATTTTTATAGCCGGCTTAATCTATGGACTATTGCGACGCAGAATCGAGATAAAGATACTGCCTATCTGGCTCTATTTTGTGATCGGGATCGTTCCGATGGGACTAGATGGTGGCTTACAATGGGTTTCGTATATACTGTGGACACTCAAGCTGATCCCGGCCCCCTATGAGACAACCGCCTTTATGCGTACCCTAACCGGGATACTCTTTGGTATTGGTGCTATTGGCGTTGCTTACCCATCAATGGAGATGTTCTTTAAAGATATTTATAATACGCTTTCCCAACGCTATAATTGGACTTAAAAAGGCACTATTGCGCTCTTAGCGGCTTAGTATGAGAGCCGGTATTTATAAGGAGGAACACGATGACCTGGCCCCAAATGTTATCGCACTTGCAGGAAATAGACCTGGAGTTGGAACGTATCGCTGCCCGCCAGAAGGAAATTACAATCGAAATTCAAGATAACACCGAATTGGAGAATACCCGCAAGATATTAAAACAACGCCAGGAAGAGGCGACACAGGCGCGCCAAGCCCAAGAAACTTTAGAGTTTGAAAACGAACGGACAGGGAGCAAGCTAAAACAAGCCGACACCAAGTTATATAGTGGACAAGTGCATAATGCCCGTGAAGTGGCGGATTTACATGCCAAGGTTAATTCTCTTAAACACCGGCGGGAACAACTAGAGGAACAACTCCTGGATGCTATGATTGAACGTGAAGCAGTCGATGAGCAAGTGCAAGAAGCACAACAACAGTTCACGACAGCCGAGGAAGCGTGGCAAGAACGACAGACCACACTCCAAGAAGAACAAGAACAACTGAAAACACGGAGCAGAACACTTACAGAGGAAAGAACGGCGCTCACTCCCCAATTACCCCCTCACATCACTAATTCTTACGAGTATCTTCGCAAGCGAATGGAGGGGGGTATTGTCGTAGCCCATCTTAAAAACCAAGTGTGCAGCGTCTGCGGGCTAGAAACCCGGTTAGCCATACAACAAAAGGTCAGAAATCAAGAAGAGACTTATTGTGATGGCTGTGGCTGCTTGCTGATAAAATAACCCCAGAGGTACTTTCTCAGAGACGGCAATAAGCCCCTGTTGAGGACAGGGGCTTATTGCTACGAAAGGAGGGTAACCAAAAACCAAAGTATCGTTAGGAGGGCGGGACTCCTTACCGAATACTAACTATATTATAGTTAAAAATCGGTCTTTGACAATAGGAAAAAAGTACTATATTGACCGTGACATTCATCATATTGTCCGACATCTTATCAAATAGCTACCCTTTATTAAAAGCTGCCCGTGGAAAAGTTTCCACGGGCAGCTCAAGTTTTAAAAGAGACAGTCAGACATCCACAAGATTAACGCGACCCCAAAACATTATGTAAACTTTCACAGGCGGGACAGCCCCCACCAGGACGGATAATGGCATACCCATCTTGGGGGTCATAGCCATAACGCACGAAGTCGATATTCCAGACGATAATACAACGGACCATACCGGTGTTAATGCCCAATTGGACAGCTTCGGCTAACCAAGCCGCCTGCTGAGAGTTATTAATCCCCCTGGCCCACGCGAACTGGTCAGAGAAGGTGGAAACACCTTCTTGAGAAGCATAGCCCATTTCAGTATAGAATAACTTCCGTGAGCCACCGAAGATATTATAATAAAGCTCGGTCTGGGGCAAGAAGTACCAGGAATGGTGTACACCGCCGGCCGGGTGACCGGAACGGGCCGAAGGTGCGGTTGCACCGGAGTTATGATGCGCGCCGATATAGTCCATACAGTTAGCTGCACCAGCGTTATAAAGACCTTCCATCCAAGGTTGGTCATCACAACCGTTAGCACTACAACCGCCGAAGTAGCCGGTAGGAGCCGGGGCGGCACTAATCACAGCAGAACCGGGGTTCGCACCCTTGATAGCATTGTAAGCTGTACAAAGCAAATTGGTATAGGATTGAGGGCTAATATGACCGATCTGCCACTCGCGGTCGATGTTAGGTTCGTTCCAAACTTCAATAGCATCAGCACCAGCCGATGCCAGCCCGGCGACCCATTGCGCGTATTTCTCGGCGAAGCCCGGCTCAACCACCATATTGGCGTTACCAAGAGCACTTAACTGGATTTTGAAGCCATTGGCATGGGCAACATTAACAATCCAGGCCGCATCTTCTCCGTAGCGAACCTGAACCTTGGCCCAATTCATTCCTGAATAGTGCATTTTTTCGCCATAAGGCAATGAGAGGTCACGGACGTGCCCGCCCAATTCAAAACTACCAGAGGCGACCGGCGCGGCAACCGCAACCGGCGCAGTAGCAGCAGCGGTAGCGGCCTGTTCTTCACCGGCTTTGATGATAACCACCACAGCACCACCGGAGACCTCTTGCCCCCCAGCCTGTAATGTCCAGGTTCCCTTGAAGGTGCCATCTTGGTCAGGGGCAGCCATATCTACACTGATATCAACCGTATCACCGGCAGAAACTGCGCCGACTTCAACATCTGAAACATCGGTCATCTTCTCACCACTGACGAAAACCAACTTAGTATCTTTGGGCCAGTCTTCCCCACCGGCATTACGCAAACGCCAGGTCTTGGTGAAATCTTCACCCTTCTCAAAATGTGTATTATCAGGGACACTGACATCGGCGACGAAGGCAGCCACTAACCCAGCGACATCAACTGTTGCCTCATCATCCGCGCCATCCTCTTCACCCTCAGCCAGAGCGTCCTCACCTTCCGTAACCGTCTCAGTTACAGGGAGCGAGACCTGGATATCCATACTGCCTTTATTGACCCCAGAAACACTGGCCGCAATGCGATAGGTCCCGGTAACTTCAGGAGCCGTCCACATAAATTGCGGCTGCGCTAACGAAGTTTTAGTCTGGTTAAGCTGACCACCAGGGCCAGACATAGTCCAATCCACTTCAGGAACAGGATAGGTTTTAGATTCAGTCTGAGCTTGGTAGTCGGCCACAGCAGAAATCAGATTGGGCATATTGCCCTCTTCGAGAAGGTCGCGCAGGACAACACCACCCAAATGATAGCGGGCCGATAAATCTATGCGCGAACGCAGCCACTCAGGTGTACCTAACCACATAGGCGCGGTTTCACTGCCAACAACCAGGCGACTGGCTCCGGTAGCGGGATCGGGTTCCAAGGCAGCAGAGCCAAGCTGAAATGTTAAAGCCGTCCCCGGCTCCACACTGTCAGTGACAACCTGAACAACCTGAATATTACTAAGCGGCTGCAAAAGGTCATTCATAACCAGCGTCTTCTGCCCATCGGTGCTTAAGGTACTAAAGACCGGCAATAGCTTATAACGATCCACTACCGAGGTGCCCCACTCCAAAATTTGCTCGGCAAATCCACCGGGAGCATAAGCATCCGGAGAAAGCGGCATTAAGACACGTAATTGATCCACAGCCTTCCCCAAGGCACCCCAGTCATAAGCACCGGTATCCAGAACTCCGGCATTCATCACCGGTTCATCAACCGTTACACCAAGCCACATATTTTGCTCGTGTAAGGCTGCTGCTAAATCGGTGATAAAGGACGTGAAGACAGCCCGGTCACTGGCCTGTAGATTTCGGTAGTCAATGACTACACCCTGGTAGCCACCACTCTGGGCCAAGCCCACCAGATTTTGAATATGAGCGGTGCGGTCAGATTCAATATTCAACATATCACTGACCAACGCCCAGTTAGGCGCACGGTCAGGAACCCAGTTACGCACAGTCGGCACTAGAGCAGGATTGCTACTAGAAGAAGCCAGCGGAAGTTGGGTGGCATCACCACCTAATCCGCCCATTGTACCAATTAACATGCCGATAAGATCACCATCAGTAGCAATAGGCTCAATTTCGACAGGCGGTGGCCCCTCTATCTCAACAACAATCTTCTGCGCCACCATACCACTCTGCATAACCATCACCGAATCCGGCAGAGCGGCTACATTAGCAACCAATACTTCGGCGTCACGGTCCAACTGTGTGGGTATCCAACGCCAGACTTCCCCATCCCAGGCATAGAGGTCCAAGGTCTCCCAAGGCTCAGCCTCATTAGGAATTAACACTTCCATACTTGCAGGATAGGGGTCTTTATTCTTAACACTGACCATGTAGTAAGGGCTTTTAGGCGTTAAATAAGGTGGCAGTGCATCACGGGCCACAGCGACATCCTCAGCTACTTCCGCCCCGGCAAAATCAGCCCGGGGGACAGTATCCAATTTAACACGCAGCTTTCCTTCCGTCTCAGGGTTAATATTAATGCTTAAGCCATCAGGATGGGTTAAGGAAGTTGTAGTCGCATCCAGAACTTCATAGCCCCCGCCAGCGGTAAGACGGCTTACCAGAGAAACAGGGGGCAATAATAGAATGGCAATAACCGCCACGCCAAGTACCACACCCACCAGCCAAAGTCGCTCGGCAAAGAATGCAGCAACGGTCGCCGGGACGGAAGGCCCACGAGCACCATCGTCGCCAGCAGTGTCTTCCTTTTTAGATTTAGCCGGCTTCTTACTTTTTTGAGGCTGTTTACGTCTTTTAGCAGCCTCAAAATCTTCGATCCGCACAACTGACGGACCAAGCTCCACTACCTCTGGCTCGACCGCAGAACTATCAACTTCCATAGAAGTCTCTTCCACTTCAGCCATTTCATCACTCATTACCATCTCCGAGTCAACAGCAGTACTTTCCGTAGTAACAGGTGTTTCCACAGTTGATTGAGGTGCTGGTTCGGGAGCAGGATCGGAGGTAAGTTTAGGAGCAGCGCTATCTGGTGTAGCTTGCGTTTCCAAAACCTCATCCGGTTGATATTCATCACTCATATCAGATTCCTCCAAAGGCTATCTTCTTGATCCTAACTAAGGACATAGCAGGAAGTATTTTAACACATGGCTAAAGAATGACAAGAGAAAAGAGAAAAAGTCACATTCTCTTCTCCAAAGCCTTTGCTGCCAAGTCAGCAAGCATTGTCGCAAGCATTATATCAGATTGGATAAAGGGTGTTGGTTTATTGATAATCTCAATAACACCAATCGGTTCATCTTGAGACATAACCGGAACACATAAAATGGAGCGCGTTAAAAAAGCAAATTCCTGGTCTACTTCACTAGAAAAGCGCCAATCCTGGCGCGTATTATCCACAACGACCAACATACTATTTTCAAGTGACCAACCGGCCACACCGATATCATCCTTAATACGATGGCCAGAGAGTTGGGATTGCAAACCACCTTGAACAACAACAAAGACCAGTTCCCCAGCATCGCGGTCCCAGTAGGCCAATGACCCATCCTGCGCCCCAACCACAGCCAGGATATTTTCCAAGCACTCTTGAAAGAGCACCAGCGGCTCCTCGGCGGACAATACTTCCTGTGCCCTCCAATATATGCCAGCAGCAACACCAACAGCACGACGGGCTTCCTGAAGCTCCAGTTTCAGAGTCTCATTTTCTCTCTGTAATCGTGCGCCTTCTTGCTGCAAAAATCGCACAGCCTGCGTACTCATCTCAGCCTCCCTTTTTTCTATTTACCTGCAACATAACTACCCTAAAACGCCACCACAAAAACAACTAAAAACCGGGATTGGGCTGCTTCACTTCACTCCGCTCTCCACCGTTTTTTACATTGTATCACGATGTGAGATGGAAGTTTAACGCAGAGGTATGAAATTGCAAGGTTTTAAAGTGCGTTTCACCTCACATAACAGAGAGATAGGCCTGCCAGGTAGCCTCCGCTGTTTTCTGCCAAGAGAACTTGCTGGCTTGTTGGATTGCAAGGCGTTGAAAATTTGTGTAAAATTCGTTATCGGTCAACAAACGAATTAAGGCATTTGCCTGTCCTGTAATATCAGCGGGGGGGACCAAAATACCGCCAGCCGCAACAACTTCTGGAAGACTGGACGTGGCAGACCCTACAACGGGCACGCCGCAGGAGAGCGATTCCAACGGTGGTAAACCGAAACCCTCATAATATGAAGGAAAAAGAAAAACACGTGCCCCACGATAGAGAGACGGCTTCATCTCCTCCGGCACAAAGCCGGTAAACTGGACAGCCGTACTTTCCAGTTCCGCCTCATACGCTAACCGCCGGGGGTCAGGCGCAAAGTCTGTATCCAACTCAGGCAACTTGCCGGCAACCACCAATTGCAAACCGGGGACAATATGCCGGACGATGGCAAAAGCCTGGAAAACCGCGGCAACATTCTTACGACTGTCAAAGCCACCCAGGTAAAGTATATAACCGGGGGCCAGTCCCAGAGAATCCAACACCGCCACGTCATTAGGGCTAGGTTGCGGATGATAAGCGTCATCAGCCGCCAGCCAGATAGACCGAACACGGTGACCCGGTACATTTAGATGTTGGATTATATCGGCACGGGAAGCTGCGGAGTCCGTGATTAACAACGTAGCGCGTGCGGCGGTGGCACTCACAAGCCTGGTATAAAGGCGGACATCCCAACGCTGACGATAAGCAGGTAACAACAAGGGGATTAAATCGTGTATTGTTACTACCGTAGGGGGTGCACAAGAGACCGGTGGTGACCAGTAAGGTATATGCAACAGATCAACTGCCAGCTTTTTTGCAACCCAGGGTACAGATACCTGCTCCCAGTATACCTTTCCCAAAGGAAAACGCTGCAACGACGTGGGCAACGGCACCGGAATCAATGCTACATTAGATGCCGTTGCCTGCAAAGTTACAGCCGAATCAGGTACTAATAGAGAAAACCTAGCTTCAGGGTGTAAACGCGACAGAGCGCCAAGTAAATAGTGCAGGTACTGCCCACTCCCGGTATGAGAATGCTGCCAGAACCAGCCACTTAACGCAATATGCAAATCGTTTATACCTCCCGCAGGTGAATATTCACCGCTTGTGGCCCACGGTCTGTCATAATAAGCTCATACCAGACCGGTGCTTCTTCCTTGAGTACCAGGCCCATATCATCCATTGTAACGCCGGTACGGTGGAAGAAAACTTCAGAACCATCTTGTTGGACAATAAAGCCAAATCCCTTATCGTCACGATACCATTTCACAATCCCGGCCTTTAACCCAGGTGAAACGGAGGCTTCAAGTTGGCGACAATCAGGGCAGGTATCAGGGGCAACAATATCAAAACCCAATTCAGCCTGGCGACGTTGTTCTTCAATCGAAAAGACAAATTTCTTACCACATTGCTCACATACAACAAACTCATCACTATAAGACATATCTTCCTCTTCTAAATTTATTCAAAACCAAAAGCACAGATAACAATTCACTTTTTCCCCACAAAAAAATTCTCGCTCTATTAACCTCTTAGACGTGGGGCAAAGACTACAACAGTTGCCACTTTCTCACTTCCTTGTAATGCGATACAAGAATCACCGGCTGCCGTACGTCCCAGTTCTGGTGTAGATTGTGCTACAGTAGTCTTAGCTCCGCCCTGATTCGTCACCGGGAAAAACCGGTAAGATTTCGCAACTGTGCCAATACCCACCAAAGTCTCACCACCCGCTAGCCGTGCGATTAAGACACCTTTGCCTCCCCGACGCTGAGTGGGCAGCGAATCAAATTCACACCGCTTGGCATTGGCATTACTAGAAACCGTCAACAGTGTGGTATCGGATACCACTTTAGTAATACCGGTTAGGCATTCCTCCTTGTCTAAACGAATACCACTGATACCGCCGGCTTTAGCCCCAGAAGGTCGTACTTCAGAAACCGAGAAACGGATACCTTGTCCCGCCGAAGATGCGAGAACGACTTCATCTTCCTCTGCGACCCATACCACACCAACCAGGGTATCCCCCGCATCTAAGCGCAGCACTTGAGCCAAGCCAAGCCCTACGCCGGGTAATTCCTCTGAACTTAGTCGCTTAACCTTACCCTGGGCGGTGGCAAACATCACCATGCCACCTTCTGGCGGTGTGGAGGGCAATGTCAACGCCGCAACAAGCGCGCCATCCTGACCACGGGTTAAGGTACCCCAGGAAGCCCCGTGTCCATCCCAGGCGACACCATCAGGTAACTGGTGAACCGGTAACGCCACTGCATTCCCGGTTTTCGTAAAAAGGTATAGCGTGTCACGGGTGGAAGCAGAGATTAAGGCTAACGGCGCATCTTCGGGGCTACGATTTACACGCGGCGGAGCTTTACCATCATCCGGTACCCGGCCCACAATCCCAGACCGCGACGCCGTCACCCATACCGGCTCATCAGGAGTCAAGGCATCTGCAACAACCTTCGCCCCTTTTACATCCAAGATATGAGTACGCCGGGTATCGCTATATTGGTCCTTAAGCGCCAAAATATCATCACGGATAATATCCCGTTGGCGTTTTGGGGAAGCTAATAACGCTTCCAAATCCTCAATAGTTGCAAGCAACTCTTTGTATTCATCTTTGAGCTTCTTGCGTTCTAAAGCAGCAAGTCGCCGGAGCTGCATATCAAGAATTGCCTGTGCTTGTACTTCGCTAAGCTTAAACTTCCGTTGCAGATTCTTCTTCGCAGTATCTGGTGTCTTGGAACGCCGGATAAGGTCAATGACCTCATCGAGATTATCCAATGCGATGAGAAGCCCTTCGACGATATGGGCACGCGCACGCGCTTTCTCAAGCAGATAATGCGAACGCCGTACCAGAACCTCAAGGCGGTGATTGAGGAAGTACAATAACATCTTCTTCAAAGAAAGTCGCCGTGGTTCTCCATTGACCAACGCCAACAAAATAAGGCTGTAGCGAGTCTCCAAAGTGGTATGTTTATACAGGTCGGCCAAAACTTCATCGGCATCCGCATTTTGATTAAGCTCAATCACCAATCGCATACCCTGGCGGTCAGACTCATCACGTAAATCAGCAACACCCTCAATCTTGCCGGCACGGACATACTTAGCGATACCCTCAATAAGAGAGCCTTTATTGATTTGATAGGGAATCTCTGTGATTACAATCCGCTGCCGGCCACGGGCGGCTTCCTCAAGATGCGCGCGAGCGCGTACAGTGACCCGACCCCGCCCTGTTGCATAAGCCTTAAGAAGAGCGTTCTCCCCGTCTTCACGGTCACGACGATAGACCAATCCCCCGGTAGGAAAATCCGGGCCGGTGATAAACTCCATTAAGTCCTCAACAGCGATATCTTCCTGTTGTTCCCAGTTATTCAAAAGGTGAACACACGCATCAATGACCTCGCCTAAGTTGTGCGGGGGAATATTGGTAGACATCCCAACTGCAATACCAGAAGAACCATTGATTAATAAATTGGGTAAACGGGAAGGTAATACAATCGGCTCTTTTAAGGTCCCATCAAAGTTATCCGACCAATCTACCGTATCCTTATCAATATCGGTCAGTAAATCCAGAGCCACCGACGCCATACGAGCCTCGGTATAACGCATCGCCGCCGGGGCATCCCCATCAATAGAACCAAAGTTACCCTGACCATCAACCACGGGATAACGCATTGAAAAGTCCTGGGCCAGACGCGCCATAGCATCATAAACCGCTGAATCACCGTGCGGGTGGTATTTACCCAACACTTCACCCACGATACGGGCTGATTTTTTATATGGGGTGCCAGGACGTATCCCCATATCGTGCATCGCATAAAGAATACGACGCTGTACAGGTTTGAGGCCATCACGCACATCGGGCAGCGCCCGCGATACAATGACACTCATCGCATAATCTAAATAAGCATGTTTGACTTTAGTATTAATGTCAACTTGCCGAACAATTCCAATTTCCATTCACATCTCCTCGTAAATCTCTCACGTTAACTATACGTTAGGAGCGAAGTTTTAGCAAGTGAACGTAGGATAACCTGCCTACGTTGTATAATTCCGGCAAGTTACCAACTTACCCCCGACCGGGGGTATTTGCCATAATAAAAACAACAGTTAAACTTTAATCTATGCAACCATCTTTAACCAGTCGCTTAGGCAAGAATCTACAACTCTTAAGCATAATTATATTACTGTTATTAATCTCAAACAGGTCAACGGTCCCTGTAGACCGGAGTATTTACACACGCCTGAGAACACTTAGTGATTCACACGCATTTGATTTTACCACTTGGGAAATCAACGCGCTAACCCGTAAAGTTACATTTGGGTTGTTAGCTCCCCAACGATTTATGGATGGAGAGACACAATCACGCTTTGTCCTGTCATACTTAAACGACATCCACACTAGCCGGGACTTGACTAATAAGATTGCAAAAGCCTACGCCGATCCCGGAATTCAGTCTCCGGCGAAAGCGACACAGCAAATCCAAACGGAACTTGCTAAGCTGAGAGAAAGATTCAAACACTACGGGCCAGTGGCAGAGGCTATCCTGGGTGAACAAGTAAGCCAAGTTTTGGCAAAAGGCGGGTTCGGCACATTAGGTCAAATATTCCCCCCGGTAAGCGGCACCTTTACCCCCCTCCCCTACATTCTGGTAATCTCCCCACGCGAACACATTGAAAGCCTTTACCAACGGCCTTTGATAGCCGGGCTGACAGCAGCCCAACAGGTATCAATAGAACAAACAGTAGAAGAGGAACAACCAGAGTTATCTGCATATGTCACTTCTATTGGTGGTTTAGCGGCTTATCCAGCGATGTTATTAGAAAATAGCGACATCGACTGGGTTACCAATCTGGTAGCTCATGAATGGACACACCACCATCTTATTATTTTTCCTCTAGGCTGGGATTACTTCGAGAATCCAGAGGCACGAACGATCAATGAGACTACAGCCTCCTTGATCGGTGAATGGGCCGGACATGAGATTATGCAACATTTCTACATACCCCTATTAGACCGTCCCAAACCTTTACCCAACCCTGTGGCAAAATCATCTACCAACAAAGAACAAGCAGCGCCAACCTTTAATTTCAATGCCGAGATGCGAGAAACACGGTTGCAAGTAGATGCCCTACTGGCAGCGGGAAAGATTACAGAAGCAGAGACATACATGGAGGAACAACGGTGGCATTTTGTGAGATACGGGTATAATTTACGCCGGTTGAACCAGGCCTATTTTGCCTTTCATGGTGCCTATGCCAATGAACCTGGGGCATCTGGTAGCGATCCCATAGGCCCACAGGTTCGTAAATTATGGGCCGTAAGTCCTTCACCGGCAGAATTTGTCAAAACGATAGCTTACGCGACAACGCTGGAAGATTTGGAGAGAATTGAACAAGAGATACTATCACAGCCATAGTCAATACCTTATTTTGCGCAGCTTACGCTTAC
>JAFGKB010000138.1 GCA_016928755.1 Anaerolineae bacterium
ACAGAAGCACGAGTGCTCAAAGACCGTCTTAAACGGGTGCTAAATATCAGTGTGCGCATGAATGAGACCCGCGACGCGGCATCGCTACTGAAGTTTGTGATGGATCAGGTGATCGAGCTAAGCGGCGCGGAACGTGGTTATCTGGTGTTATTGAACAAGAGCGGAGAGTTCGAGTTTAAGGTCGCCGTGGGAATCGACTTAGAAGCCCTGGAGCAACATAAAGCCCAAATCAGCTATACCGTCTTGGGCACTGTGGCGCAGTCACGGGCGCCGGTGCTCTTACAAGACGCCCTGACCGATGAACGCTTCGGAGCGCAGAGCAGTGTACTGGAGCTTAATTTGCGTTCTGTGCTATGTGTACCGTTGATTTCAGGGGCCGACCTCACAGGTATGATTTATGCCGATAACCGTTCGGTTAGTGGCCGCTTCTCTCAGGCCGATCTGGATTTGATGATGATTTTTGCCAACCAGGCGGCGACAGCGATTGAGAATGCCCGCCTTTATGAAGGATTGGTCAATGCTAACCAAGAATTGGAAACCTGGGCACATACCCTGGAAGAAAGAGTCACACAGCGCACCGAGGAGTTGCAGGCCGCTAACACGGACTTGTCACGCCGGGCTGTGCAGATGCAAACTAGCAGCCAGGTCAGCCAACAGGTGACATCCATTCTCGATCTCAACACTTTACTATCAAGAGTCGTCAATTTGATACAAACCCAATTTGGCTACTACTTTGCGGGTGTCTGGCTATATGATGAAGCCCAGGCCGCCCTCATTCTCCGTGCCGGGACCGGTGAAGCCGGGGAAAAACTTATTAAACAGTCCTTTTCTATCCCGCTCAATGCCGCCAGTATCGTCGCCAGTGTGTGCCGGGATGGGAACCGGCGGTTGGTGGAGTCGGTAGATGAAGTCCCCGATTTTATGTGGGTTGAGGGGTTATTAGATATTGCCTCAGAGGTAGCGTTGCCAATGCGCATCGGCGAACACGTTCTCGGCGTTTTGGACATAGCCAGCGACCACACCGCGGCCTTTAGCTCCGATGACCAACTAGTACTCCAGAGTCTTGCCGACCAGATTGCAGTGGCTATCCGCAATGCTCAGCTTTATGAATCCGAACAAACCCGGCGACAATTGGCCGAGTTACTAGAACGCACCGGGCGGGCCTTATCCAGCAGTATGACCTACGATGAAGTTCCGAATTTAATTCTGGAACTCTTGCACACGCTGATTCCCTATGAACGCGGACTTATCCTGCTCAAAAAGGGGTCTATCTTAAAACCGGTGGCCCACTATGGCTTCCCTGATGACCGGCAAGCTACCGAGATGAAGATACCTATCAATGAAGGTGATGTCTTCCGCACATTGAGCAGTGCCCGTCACACGCTGATTATTGATGATGTGACCCAGGAGCCGGGCTGGACCCAGATGCCCTGGTTGCCGCTGAACCACTCCTGGCTCGGTATCCCTATGATTTCCAGGGATGATGTTATCGGTATGCTCTCCCTGACCCGTGAGGCTGTCGGGGCATTTACGCCTGAGGATGCCCGGCTGGTAGAAGCATTTGGGACACAAGCTGTGATCGCCTTGGAAAATGCCAGGTTATACAGTGAGATCAAAGGCTTCAACGAGAAGTTAGAGCAGATGGTCAAAGTGCGCACGGCAGAACTCAACACAGCTTATACGAATCTGGAACGGCTGGACAAGACCAAGAGTGACTTTATCAATGTCGCAGCGCACGAACTACGCACCCCCTTGACAGTTGTGAAAGGTTATACACAACTTTTTAAACATTACGCTACTTATGAAAAAGATCCCCAACTTGAAAAAGCTATGCATGGCATAGTCAGCGGTGTGGACCGGTTACACGAGATCATCAACAGTATGTTAGATGTGGCTAAGATAGACAGTCAGACTTTAAAGATGTTCAAGGAGAAGATCGAAATCGCCGATATTGTCCAACGGGTTTGTGCTGGCTTCACATCAATCCTCGCAGAACGTGAACTGGTGTTGAGCACTGACGGTGTGGATAAACTGTCACCTATCCAGGCGGACCCGGATTTGTTAGCCAAAGTCTTCTACCAGTTAATTGTCAATGCAATTAAATATACTCCTGACGGCGGGGAGATAAAGCTCGCCGGTCATCAGGGGTACGATGAAGACGGGCAAGGGTACGTGGAAATCGTAATCAGCGATACCGGTATTGGTATCAATCCAGAAGACCAGGAGCTGATCTTTGAGAAGTTCTACCAGACCGGGGAGATAGAATTTCATTCATCGGGACGTACGAAGTTTAAAGGTGGCGGACCGGGATTAGGGCTGGCTATTGCGCGGGGTATTATTGTGGCACATCAGGGGAGAATCTGGGTAGAGAGTCCGGGTTGTGATGAAGAACACTGCCCCGGTAGCCAGTTTCATATCCGGCTACCACTTTAATACAAACAAAGTATCATTTTAACCCTTAAGGAGGTATTTGTTATGATGATGGATATACAAGCCGTTGAATCTTTACTTGGCGATGATGCGGAGAACCTGTTAACGCATGAATGCAAAACCATTTCCAAGGATTTACTACACCTTCCAGGACCAGATTTTTTGGATAGAGTTTTCGCCATAAGCGACCGTCCAACGCCGGTACTCCGCAGCTTGGCTGCACTCTACGATCACGGACGCTTAGGTGGGACCGGCTACCTCTCAATTCTCCCGGTAGACCAGGGCATTGAGCACTCCGGCGGTGCATCTTTTGCCCCCAACCCCATCTACTTCGACCCAGAGAGCATTATAAAACTGGCCATTGAAGGTGGTTGTAATGGTGTTGCTTCCACATTAGGTGTGTTAGGGGCCGTTGCTCGCAAATATGCCCACAAAATCCCCTTTATTCTGAAATTCAACCATAATGAGCTGCTGACCTATCCCAATAAGTATGACCAGGTCTTCTTCGCCCAGGTCAAGCAAGCCTGGGATATGGGCGCCGTTGCGGTGGGGGCGACTATCTACTTCGGGTCGTCAGAGTCCAGCCGCCAAATCATCGAGGTCAGCAAAGCCTTCCAGGTAGCCCATGAACTGGGAATGGGCACAATCTTATGGTGCTATCTGCGCAACTCCGCCTTCAATGTTGATGGCACAAACTACCACGCCAGCGCGGACTTGACCGGGCAGGCTAACCATTTAGGCGTTACCCTTGAAGCTGATATTATCAAACAGAAACAGCCTACCAATAACGGCGGCTATAAGGCAGTTCGTATTGGGGCCTCGAGTTACGGCAAACTTGATGAGCGTATCTACACCGAACTGACCAGTGAACATCCCATTGACCTCTGCCGTTACCAGGTCGCCAATTGCTATATGGGCCGTATCGGGTTAATCAACTCCGGCGGTGCGTCGGGCAAGAACGATCTGGCCCAAGCTGTCCGTACCGCTATCATCAACAAGCGCGCCGGGGGTATGGGCTTAATCAGCGGGCGCAAGGCATTCCAGAAGCCAATGGCTGATGGCGTTAAAATCTTAAACGCTATCCAGGATGTCTACCTGAACAAGGATATCACCATCGCGTAAAAACAGTTTTGTGGTTTTAAATCATTCTGCGGCCCGGCATAGCTATGCCGGGCCGCAGTGTACTTATTAAGAATCGCTTTTATCCACCGTGAATACGTAGTAACAGGGGGAGGAAGATATCGTATCCGGATTGGGTAACTATAGTGGTATCGGCAACGGTTTGGAGTGCACCGGGGGCAAGCTGCGATGTAGCGGTGAGGGTTGTATGAGCGGTCACGCCCTCTGCTCCCGCCGGTACAGTCACATGAAGGGTGAAGGTTTGCTTATCTTGAGGCGCAAGAGTTAAGGGTAATAACAGCGTGCCTTGGGGCCAATCACCACCGGCTAACGCCACTTGCCAACCTTGGTCATTGCCAACGACGAGAGAGTAGGTATCGGTAAGCGCGCCGGTATTGGTGATAGTATGAGTATAAGTGAGGACGGTATCGGCGCTAGTCTGCTGTGTATAGCCGGGTGAGAGCGCGAAACTAGTTTCAGCAGCCTTATTGACAATGGTGAAGTCGGTGACCCAGTCGAAGGCTTCGTCATCAAACTCAGAGATAACGATGATATCGGTTTCCCCGATGGTTCCCAATGGCGTAGCCGCAGGAACGGAAATATAGACCTCAAAGCTGAAGCTGTCTCCTGGCTCGACAGCGGTAAATTCCAGGTCCTCGAATTCGTCAGACCAGATGCC
>JAFGKB010000139.1 GCA_016928755.1 Anaerolineae bacterium
CTATCGCCCTCGCTGCCAAAAGGCGTACTGCCACCATCCCCCACAAAATCCGGCGCGGCGACCGCCTCAAGTTCTGGTACAGGGGGCCATTCATTCCCCCCATCAAGCCAGGCACATTTAATCGCGGACTCAAGCCCCTCACGGATTGTTTCCTCACCGATAAACACCTTACTTCCCAAAACAGCAACCGGAATATCCCACACACCCGATTTGCCGGTTAGTGCTTTCTCGGTAGCTAAAAAGGCTTCATAACCGGCAGAGGTCCCAATCTCCACCTTCTTAATCTCTAAGGCCGTGCCACATTGGGCCATCAGGGACTCAATAACTTCCTGGTAAAGGATTTCGCAACTCTCACATTCCTTGGGGTAGAAATAGACAACCCGAGCTACCGCACCATCGGGAATTTCGGCTTGCGCCCCCACAAAACCGAGCGGCAGCACCACCAAGGGTATACACAACAGAAAAACCAACCAATATCGCATAACATACACCTCCTAATATGCAATATCCAATAATAAAATTAATTCAAAGAAACATTTTTAAATTACAGTCTCACAATTATATAACCTCCTATAAGACAGTCAAGCGGTAAGGACAAAGTAGCGCAGACTACAAAAGTCTCATACGACACTTCGCTTAAGTAAAATATCAATCAACTCGCCCTAATTCTGAAACGCATTTGAAACACACCTAATTGACACGCTTGTTAGAATATGATAAGATGATGCCAAGTAGGAGGAAAGGTATGGCGCTTTTCAAAAGAGAACAACCCAAAATAAATACACCGGCAGCACCGGAACCAAAATCGCAACCGGAAGCTAAGCCTAAAAAGAAAAAGGAAGACGACAAGGATAACCTTAATTTCCTCATTCCTTTAGAAAGTGACGCACCAGACGCCCCACCGCAACGTGGGTCAATTTCAGAAGAGCGGGCCGCTATTATGCGGCTGCAAATTCAGCTTGCAGATAATATCCGCAAGCGTTTCCTGGCGCCGGATCTCTCACTGGACTTGCCACTAGAACGCACCCCAGAGCGAGAGAAAATTGTCATAGAAAAACTTGACCAAGTCACCGGTTCCGGTAATTTCCATATGCCCGCAGGAATTACTAAAGAGCTATTCTATTCTAATATTATGGATGAAATCTTTGGTTTTGGCCCTATCCAGCCGTTAATTGAACAGGATGGGCTAACCGAGATTATGGTCAACGGCCCTTACATCATCTTTGTGGAAATAAAAGGCCGGCTGAGTGAGAGTGGCTATAAATTCCTGGATGATGACCATGTAGAGCGCATCGTCAAGCGCATCGTCCTACCCCTAGGCCGTGTGGCCAGTAGTGATCACCCACTTATTGACGCCCGTTTGCCCGATGGCTCACGTGTGAACTCAGTAATCCGGCCCTGTTCTATTGATGGCCCCAATATCACCATTCGTAAATTCTCAAGGGATAAGCTGCAAATATCCGATTTGCTGCGTTTTGGCTCCTTAAACGAAGATATGGGGAAGTTCCTGGAAGCCGCCGTTGTCTCGCGACGTAACATCATTGTATCCGGTGGAACAGGTTCGGGGAAAACAACACTCATTAACATTCTTTCTAGTTTTATTCCCGAACATGAGCGCACGGTAACCATTGAGGATGCGGCTGAGCTACAACTCCGGCAGCGAAATGTAGTGCGGCTAGAGACCAAAAAGCCGTCCCCCGACAGCCCCACAGAGGTAACCATCCGTGACTGTGTAGTTAATGCATTGCGGATGCGACCGGAAAGGATTGTTGTGGGTGAGTGCCGGAGTGGTGAGGCACTGGATATGCTTCAGGCAATGAATACCGGCCATGATGGCAGCATGACAACAATCCACGCCAACTCACCTCGCGACTGTATCTCCCGTTTGGAAACGCTGGTCTTAATGGCCGGTGTAGACCTCCCCCTCATCACCGTCCGCAAGCAGATTGCCTCGGCTATCCATATGATAGTCCAGGCGGCGCGTTTGCGGGATGGCAGCCGTAAAACCATTTTTATCACCGAGGTATTGGGGATGGAAGGTGATACGGTTGTTCTGCAAGACATCTATAAGTTTTTTGATACGGGCGACAATGAGGAAGGGAAAATAACGGGTTACCATGGACCAACTGGAGTACGGCCTAATTGTGACCCAGAGTTACGCCAATATGGCTTCAATCTTCCGCCCTCAATGTTTATGAAAAAGGGAGCTGATAATTTTTAATGCCGCTATAAGAAACCGGGATTTTGCGCAAACTGCAAAATCCCGGTTTTTAAGTTATCTGGGAGTTCATCCCTTAATTACAGCCACCGGGATAACCCGGGCTACTTTTTTGGCAATACCCGCACCAACCACAGAGTCCACCACCATGCTAACATCTTTGTAAGCCAGAGGAGCCTCTTCAGCCAAACCCCGCATACTACCCGAACGGAT
Organism: Anaerolineae bacterium; assembly: GCA_016928755.1. GTDB lineage: Bacteria > Chloroflexota > Anaerolineae > B4-G1 > SLSP01 > JAFGKB01. Next base: position 2,432 of record JAFGKB010000139.1, read on the forward strand.
AACGATGCCTTTTTTATGCAACTCGCTACGTACCTCCTCACCACGTACCGACCGGGTCGCCTGCCGCCGGCTCATAGTACGGCCAGCCCCATGACAACTGGAGCCAAAAGTTTCTTCCATTGCATGCTCCGTTCCCACCAAGACATAAGACGCCGTCCCCATAGAACCGGGGACCAGAACAGGCTGCCCGGTCTTCTGATAAACGGGCGGTAAGGAAGCATGGCCTGGGGGGAAAGCGCGTGTCGCACCTTTGCGATGGACGACCACTTTAGTGTCCTGTCCTTTTACCTTATGGGTTTCAACCTTGGCGATATTATGAGTAACATCATAGATCATGCGTAAATCCCAATCAGGAACCTTGCCGGCCAGCACTTGTTCAAACGATAGCCGGGCAAAGTGAGCCAAGATCTGGCGGTTGGCAAAGGCATAGTTTGCCGCCGCGGCCATAGCCGCCATGTAGGATTGGCCTTCAGGAGAGTCAATCGGCGCGGCCACTAACTCCCGGTCAGGGATTTCAATCCCATAGCGACGGGGGGCATCTTGCAGTTGCCGGAGATATTGAGCGCAGACCTCATGCCCTAACCCCCGCGAGCCACAGTGAATTTGGACCACCAACTTACCTTTCGCCAGGCCAAAGGACTCAGCCACAGCTACATCATATACCTCATCAACAACATCGATCTCAAGAAAATGATTTCCCGATCCCAATGAGCCAAGTTGGGGCCGACCACGTTCCTTAGCACGGTCAGGAACGACCTCTGCCTGGGCACCGGGTAGACACCCGCCACTCTCGGTGCGTTCAACATCATCACGCCGGGCGTAACCATTAGCCAATGCCCACTCAGCACCACGTTCCAACACCTTATCCAGGTCTTTATGGGTAAGGGATACGGCCCCCTTTCCTCCCACGCCACTGGGGCAATTCTGGTACAATACAGTGGCCAAGTCATCCAAATCATCAACCACTTCTTCATAGTCAATTTCAGAAGCTAACATCCGCACACCACAGTTAATGTCATACCCGACCCCACCAGGCGATACAATCCCCTGGTCATAACGGAAAGCAGCCACGCCCCCAATTGGGAATCCGTAGCCTTGATGCATATCGGGCATAGCCATCGCATATTGCACAATACCCGGTAACATCGCTACATTTATCAGTTGTTCCACGGAGCGATCACCAAAGGCCATATCAAAAACCCGCTTATTACCGTAAATACGCGCCGGGACACGCATCCGTGGATCATAGGTCGCCGGTAATTCATAGACATAAGCACTAAGTGCTTTAAAATCTTGTTTCTGTACCATCTTATACCTCCAAACTACGTATCAAAGACAATCTCTGTCTCATAACCATCCTCGGTCTTCAAGATTTCCAGGTTATGAAAGGTAGCAGCTTTAATATAGTTAATATATTCTCTCACTAGCGCGCCCCGAATCTGGGCGCGTAATCGGGTAGGTGACAGCTTATCAAAAGCAAAAGTATCAAAGACCAAACCCTTAACTTCATTTAGATACAACAGTTCATTAAGCCAATCTACCAGCAGAGTCTCAACGTCCAAGGCGGCAAGTGAAAAAAACTCTTGATGGGACGATTCGATACTCACATCCCCCGTTAATAGCTGAAACATACCACGGGCTGCTGTTGTAAACAAATCCTCCAAATCGGTGGCCCATATATGCAGTGCCAAGTCGGCAGTATGATCAATCTCTGTCCAACGTCCCATCTAGCACCTCAGCGTATAAAGTGGCCCCGGTATTTCCCATAATCACGGATTCGATAAAGTCACCAATGGCGGCTATCTCGTTTAATCCAAAACAAGGAACATCACAAGGAAGACAGGGGACATCAGTAACACAGGCAATACGCCCCTCAAGACCAGGAATGAGATTAGGGTCACGCTCCAACCGGACTACCTCAATTTTAGGGTATGGCCCAGACTTATAGCCTTCCAGGATAATCAGATCAACGTCAGAGATCTCAGCCAACACCACCTCTAGAGCTGGCGGTTCAGTATGGCGGCGGGTATGCACCACCCGGTCAGGCGTAATCAAGGCCGTATGCGC
>JAFGKB010000019.1 GCA_016928755.1 Anaerolineae bacterium
AAAGTGGAGTTACAGGCGATGGATACCGCCATCACCGGGGATGCCGGTTCCGTATCGGCTTCCCGTATGACTTTTATGGTCGGTAACGCTATCCAGGGCGCGGCAGAAGGTGCACTCGTGATGTGGAAGAATGGGGAACGCCCGGCCAAGGCAGAATATACCTATCTATCCCCCAAGACGACAAAGATCGACCCCGATACCGGTTTTGGTCATCCTAACTTCTCTTATGGCTATGCCGCCATTGGTGCGGAGATCGTTGTTGATACGCAACTGGGCGAATATACTTTCCCTAAAGTTGTATGTGCTAATGATGTTGGCAAGGCAATCAATCCCCGGTTATTGGAAGGTCAGATTGAGGGGGGCGTGATTCAAGCCCTTGGATGGGCGACCACCGAGAACTTTATGAGCAATAACGGTATCCCGATTACCAAAACACTGAGCAACTATCTGATTCCCACCATATTTGATATACCTGAGGAACTCCAGGTTATCATTGTCGAACATCCCGAACCCAATGGCCCGTGGGGCGCGCGCGGTATGGGCGAGATGCCCTTTATCGCGGTCGCGGCCGCAGTTCATCACGCGCTACGTGAGGCTACCGGTATTTGGTATAATAAATTCCCCTTTACCGTTGAGAATGTATTAAGGGGTTTAAAGGGTACGTTATAGTGTCCTCGATCAGCGTGTAAATATGCAGTCACTTAGTTATGGGGTCTTTGGCGGGACTTTTGACCCGCCACACTACGGCCATCTTGCATTAGCTGAAACCGCGCGGGTCCAACTGGGCCTCGCGCGGGTCATTTTTGTCCCTGCCGGTCTGCCACCTCACAAGCGCAATGGCCGGCTTTCATCTCCAGAGCATCGCGCCGCGATGGTCCAAGCTGCCATAGCCGATAACCCGTCCTTCATTCTCTCGCGGGTCGATATTGACCGTCCCGGCCCCCACTATACTGTGGAGATGTTGCGCCGGCTGCGTGAGCAATTCTCGGATGTTACGGCGTGGTATTTCCTGATGGGGGAGGATTCCTTGCATGACCTTCCTCATTGGTATGAGCCTAAGAGTGTACTACGCCAGGCTTCTTTGGCCGTTATGCATCGTCATGGTAAGCCGGTACAACTCGATGTGTGGCGCGAGCGATTGCCGGAGTTGGAGGGTAAGTTAGTCTGGTTGGATGTCCCACCGGTGAACTTCTCTGCGACCATCCTCCGGCGGCGTGTCCGTGAGGGTCTTCCCCTGCGTTACCTTGTCCCCACCGCCGTTGCTGAATATATCGGCAATCACCGTCTTTATGATGGACTATAAAAGTCGAAGACAGACTACAAAAGTCTTAATAGACCCCCTGTAAAGCGGGATTTTACCCATTAAGCTATGGTTTAGGCCAAAGCAATAACCCACTGAGACTTTTGTAGTCTTAAATTGAAGACAGACTACAAAAGTCTTAATAGTCCCCCTGTGAAGCGGGATTTTACCCATTAAGATATGGTTTAGGCCAAAGCAATAACCTGCTGAGACTTTTGTAGTCTTCGTTCCCCTTATTGTCTCTTTTGTCCTTTGTGGTACATTTGTAGGGTTGCTTTGATGAATTAACAATGGAGGCATAAGCGTGAAACGTGCTTGTCTGACTGCATTACTGGTGGCCGTCCTTGTATCAGGATGTGCTGCGATAGATGATTTAATGGAATTATTGCCCAAAACAGAGGATCGGGCTTTGCCCTCGGTGGGGGTGGCCCCTACACCTATACAAGTCTACCCGCCTACTTTTACGACGGCGGCTCGTATCCTGGACCGTGGTGAAATGGTCGTGGGTATTCGTTATGATCTGGAGCCTTTCTCTTATGTTGATGAAAACAGCAATATCGTAGGGTTGGAAATCGACCTGGCCCGTGAATTAGCCCGGCGTTGGCTAGGAAACCCCGCCGCCGTGCGTTTCCGCCAGGTACGCTCGGATACCGCTATTCAAAAGATGGTAGATGGCGAGGTCGATTTTGTACTGGCGGGGATTGTCCATACGCAACAGGCCGAAGCCCAGGTCGATTTTAGCCCGGCATATTTTACTAATGGGCAGGCATTCTTAACCTTCCCTGAACTCAATGTGCGGACGGCGGATGATTTATACTCCCGCAAAATCGGGGTAGTGACCTGGACCGGGAGTGATGACATTATCTACAGCCGTTCCCCGCAGACTATTACCCTTGTCCCGTATGAGAATTTCTTCGAGGTCGTTGAAGCTCTGCGCACCCGCCAGGTCGATGCCTATGGCGATCAACGCCACCGCCTGGAACGGGCACGGCGTATGGTGACAGGGACCGAGATTGTGGGCCAATACACTATGGAACCGGTAGCGTTGGTCTATCGCCATAACGACCCTTTCTTCGCCAACTTAGTTTCTATGACCTTCCAGGATATGGCCGCCGATGGCTCACGCGACGCGCTCTATGAGCAGTGGTTGCCGGGGACATCTCCACCGGCTGTGACTTACTGGCCGGGAAGTGCTCCTACTCCGGCCCTATCCGAAACCCCGCAGCTTCTCTCTACCCTTAACGTTAGCCAGCGTATCTATGAGCGGGGCGCAGTGGTCGTAGGGTATTTTACCGACCGTTGGCCCTACAGTGCCGACCGCGAAGACGGTGTCCCCACCGGTTTCGAGGTACGCTTGATGCAGCGTATGGCCGAGCGTTGGCTAGGTAGCCGGCAGGCGATTACATTTACTGCCGTGACCGAGGCCGACGCCCTGGTGCGACTTCAACAGGGCGAGGTGGATTTGTTGCTCGGTGGCTGGGTCCATACCCGTGATGGTGAACTCCAAGGGGACTACTCCATTGCCGTCTTTGATGATGGTGTCAGTATCCTGTCTCCCGGCTATGCGCCGGTTAACGATGTGGCATCTTTGGCCGGTTCATCTGTCGGTGTCGTTGCTAATTCTGCCGGGGCGGCTGCGCTGCCGTCTATCTCTCAAGGGGCCGGGGTGGGGCTTAGCCCGGTGACCTATCCCGATACAGCTTCCGCTTTGAATGCGCTCTCCCAAGGAGAGATTGCCGCACTCTTCGCCCGGCGTGGCCCACTCCTGGATGCCTTCTACCGTCAGGTTGGTTATTCCCTGGCCGATCAGCGGTACACCTACCGGCCCGTGGCCTTTGTATTACCGGAAGGGGATTCTGCTTTCCGTGACCGGGTGAATCTTACGTTGGCTGCTTTGGCGGCTGATGGTAGTTTTGCAGAGCTATATGTCACCTGGTTTGATGATCCGGTTCCGGATTTGGAGACCTGGCCGGGCCAACCGGC
>JAFGKB010000140.1 GCA_016928755.1 Anaerolineae bacterium
ATACTTTTGTTGAGAAAGTCCTGGCCCGCAAGGCCGGGCTAGAGAGTGTTGTACCGGGGCAAATCATCACCGTAAAGCCTGATAGATTGCTTACCCATGACAACACCGCCGATATATCCGGTAAATTCCGTAAAATCGGCGTCAATAAGGTCGCGGACCCCACGATGAGTGTCATCGTGTTGGATCATGTGACCCCGGCGGCCAATGAGACCTATGCCCAAAATCATAAGGTCATTCGCGAGTTTGTCGCTGAGCAGGGAATTCCGGCCTTTTACGATATTGGAGAAGGTATCTGCCACCAGGTCTTGCCGGAAAAGGGCCATGCCTGGCCGGGTGCCGTTATTGTGGGCAGTGATTCCCATACCCCGACACATGGCGCATTTGGTGCCTTTGCCGCCGGAATAGGACGGACTGAGGCTGCCGCTGTGATGGCAACGGGGAATATCTGGCTTCGAGTCCCGGAAACCTTGCGAATTGTTGTCAATGGTACTTTGCCGGATAACGTCTCGGCCAAAGACCTTATCTTGCACATTATCGGTGATATTCGCGCGGATGGTGCGACGTATTGCGCCGTTGAATTTGCCGGTGAGGCGGTGCGTTCCATGAGTATCGCCGGGCGTATGGTGCTTACTAACATGGCGGCGGAGATGGGGGCGAAGAACGCGGTGGTAGAACCTGATGAGAAGACCCGTGCTTGGTTGGTAAGTCGTGTAACGCATCCTTATGAAGAAGTATACGCCGACCCCGATGCTGTTTATGCTCGTGTATTGACCTATAACGCCGGTGACCTGGTTCCGCAAATTGCCTGCCCGCACACGGTGGATAATGTGGTTCCGGTCACCGAAATCGCCGGACTGAAGATTGACCAGGGGCTAATTGGCACGTGTACCAACGGTCGTTTGGAGGATTTGCAGGTGGCGGCCAATATCCTACGGGGTAAGCATATTGCTCCTGGAGTGCGGCTGTTGGTATTGCCTGCATCCCGTGAGATCTTGTTAGCGGCGATAGACCAAGGTATTGTGGCCGACCTGGTTGCTGCCGGTGCGACCTTGCTAAATCCCGGTTGCGGGCCTTGTCTCGGTGCACACCAAGGCTGTATGGCCCCCGGTGAGGTGACACTTTCTACAGCTAACCGTAACTTCAAGGGGCGTATGGGTTCTAAGGAAGCTGCTATTTACTTGGGAAGTCCGGCGACGGTTGCTGCTTCTGCATTGATGGGTGTGGTCACAGACCCCAGAACCTTGGCGTGATAAGGAGTTAAATATGTGGCAAGTTACACCAACGATAACGAAAATGAGGTGCAGCGTGATTGAGAAATCACGGGCACTTAAGAAAGTACGATGTACTGTTGGGAGAAGGGGGCTATAATGCAAGCACAGATAACCGGTCGAGTCTGGAAATATGGCGATGATGTAAATACAGATGTTATCTTTCCGGGCAAGTATACCTATAGTATCTCCGACCCGGAGGAGATGGCTCAACATGCTTTGGAAGATTTGGATCCGGCCTTTGCCGGGAAAGTCCGACCTGGAGATATTATCGTCGCCGGTAAGAACTGGGGTTGTGGAAGTTCCCGTGAGCAAGCTGTTATCTGCCTGAAAAAGGCCGGAGTAGGGGCCATTATCGCCCGCAGTTTCGCCCGTATTTACTTCCGTAATTGTATTAACCACGCGCTGCCTATTGTGATGTGTGATGCCGTAGATAGTGTCGAGAACGGTGAGGAGCTTACGATAGATTTCGCGGCAGGGACGGTTACTACGCCACGAGCTGTTTATAACTTCCCCCCGTTATCACCTGAAGTCCTGGAAATTTTAGAAGATGGGGGCTTAATTCCCCATGCCCGTAAGCAGTTGGGCTTAGTTTAAACCCGGTTGTATCTGAGACCTGAATGGTCTTTATTTTTTTACTGAGTAGCTATAGAGATTTAGGCATAGTTGTGAATTTATTTTTAGGAGGATAAGACGATATGGCTAAATATAGAATTGCACTGATGCCCGGTGATGGTATTGGTAATGATGTAATGGATGCGGCTAAGATTGTTTTGGACAAGTTGGCCCTGGATGCTGAATATGTCAATACCGATATTGGATGGGAGTTTTGGTGCAAAGAAGGTGAACCTTTACCCGTACGTACAATTAGCACTTTGAAGGAATGTGATTGCGCGCTCTTTGCGGCGATTACCTCGAAACCCAAAGAAGAGGCAGCCCGCGAACTGGCTCCTGAATTACAGGATAAGGGATTGGTTTACCGCAGTCCTATTGTGCGCTTGCGTCAGGTATTTGACCTTTATACTAATCTGCGCCCGTGTAAGGCTTTCAAGGGTAATCCTTTGAATTATCGTGATGATATTGACCTGGTGGTTTTCCGTGAGAATACCCAGGGGCTGTACAGTGGCGTGGAATTTCATCCGCTGCCGGAGGAGTTGCGGGGCGTCCTGGATATTCTCAGCCCTAATATGACTGCCTTCCAGGGGATAGCTTCTGCGGATATAGCACTTTCCACCCGTATTTTTACCCGGCAGGGTTGCCAGCGCATTGTGCGCCGGGCCTTTGAGTATGCCAAGCAATTCGGTTATTCTTCGGTAACATTGGTGGAAAAGCCTAACGTTATCCGTGAGACCTCCGGCTTGATGGTCCGTGAGGCGCGCAAGATTGCTGCGGAATACCCCGGCATTGAACTCTGGGAAACCAATGTGGATGCAATGGCGATGTGGTTAATCAAGAATCCTCAGAACTATGGTGTGCTGGTTTCCAGTAATATGTTTGGTGATATTATCTCTGATCTGGCCGCTCAGTTGGTGGGGGGTCTTGGCTTTGCGGCCAGTGGGAATATCGGTGATAATTTTGCTGTCTTTGAGCCGACCCACGGTTCCGCGCCTAAATATGCCGGCCAGTATAAGGTCAATCCCACGGCGATGATTCTCGCTACCAAATTGATGTTGGATTGGTTAGGTGAGACTGAAATGGGCACACGCCTGGAGCAGGCTGTTGCTAGAACTATTGCTGAGGGCAAAGTTTGCACTTACGATATGGGTGGTAATTCTGGCACGTTGGAGATGGCCCAGGCTATCGCTGACCGGTTATAGAGAATTTTTTTTCTCACTTAAATCTCCCCTCTGAATTTAGGGGGGAGATTTTTTGCTATAAACTGTATTGCAGGCTATAATGAGATGATAGCAGGTTTCTAAGATTACAAAAGTCTTACTGGCCTAATCTCCTGGTAGTAACTTGGGTTAACTAATAAAACTTAAGGGCTTTTGTGGCCTTATTCAGTCTAGTGGTACAAAGGGGGCAAGATGAATTCGAAAAGTATCTTATCGGCAAAAGTGGATCAATTAGTGACTTCTATGAAACAATCACTGCAAACAAAATCGGTTACTTCTTATGAGGAATCTCACCGGCTGATTTGTAAGCTTGATACGGACATACGCGAGGCGTTCCAGGAACTTTTGCGCAAACATTATAAGCCCATTATATCGAAATTGGAAAATGGCGGGCGGCTTTCTCAAGAGGAACGTAACGCCTTGGAACTTCTGATTGTCGGGGAAGCGAAGTTTTACGTTGACCTGGAAAATGATTATGAGAATTGGGTCCGCGAGATTGGGCGATTGGTCAGCGAAATTGAAAAATTACAGACCGCAGGACTGGCTACGGTGGAGGATATCCTCCACTTGCAGGCACTTTGCCGGGATGCCCGGAATGTGTTGCCGGATATTGCCTTCTATTTGCGCGAGCAGGAACGGGTAAAGTACTTCCAATCTGCTATGCTGGACTCATTGGATATGGAATCTCGCCGTTTCTTGGCTGATATGATCCGGGGCATGATGACTTCGGATCGCCTTTAAGGACATTATCGCTGATGCTAGTTGTGATAGCCTTGGTGTGTGGTTTGTTGGTTGGTGCCTTAGCGGCCCACGGTGCGGAGACCCTGATGGCCAAGCGGGCCTGGCAATCCCCATCTTGCCCTTATTGTACCACCCCTTACGAACCCATACAGTGGAGTATGGCGTTATCCTGGTTGCTGGGTAGACAGCAATGTAAAGCCTGTGGTAACCCGCAGCGCTGGCAGCGACTGGCCGGGGAGATCCTTTTAGCGGTTGCCTGGGCATTGATTGCGGCGCGTTATGGTTTTTCTCCACGTGCACTCTTTGCGATGCTCTGCGTAATACCTCTCTCTATGATTGTAGTTACCGACTTGGAGGCCAAACTTATCCCCAACCGGATTATGCTCCCGGCAATTGGTGTAGCGGCTGTATTGGGGACCCTTTTTGGCTTGCCGCTACCTTTTAGCGATCAGTGGTTGTGGTGGCAGGCTTTGGCCGGAGGTGTGGTGGGGTTTGTGGCTTTCTGGCTCCTGGCTAATGTGGGTATCGCCTTTTTTGGGGAAGGCGCGTTAGGTGCCGGCGATGTCAAACTGGCCGCCTATATTGGCCTGATAACCGGTTTCCCCTTTATCATCCTGGCTCTATTATCGGCAGTTGTACTAGGCGGCGTCGGGGCGTTGGTAATTCTGATCGCCCGGCGTGGAACTTTGCATACGGCTATGCCTTATGGCCCGTACATTGCGCTAGGGGGGATTGCGATGTTAGTGTGGGCACCTGAAATCGCAGCCTGGTTCTTTGGTTAATTTAAGACTACAAAAGTCTTAGCGGGTTATTGCTTTGGTCTAAACTCTTCTTGATGGGTAGAATTCCGCTTTACAAGGGGCCTATTAAGACTTTTGTAGTCTTCTTTGATTGAAAGAGGAGGTGGTCTATGTTTTCGGTGGGGCAGATATGGGTTAACCAGACACATCCCGAACCATTTGAGCTTGATGGTACC
>JAFGKB010000141.1 GCA_016928755.1 Anaerolineae bacterium
TCAATCAGATGGGGGATGAGATGGCCCAATTACTGGATCAGGGTTTGCCTGATGATGCGCGCACATGGCTAGGTCTGATGGGGTTCAAGGTTGTTGTGAATGTACATGGTGAGATCGTAGATATTAATACTCCGGGAGTGGGCACGCTTGATGAATAACAACAGTAGGTGTAAAATGAAGCGAATTTGTGTTTTTTGTGGTTCCAGTCCCGGTGCGAGACGGGATTATGTCCAAGCCGCAGTCTCACTGGGCCAAAAGCTGGCGGAAAATGAAATCACACTTGTATATGGGGGTGCCATAGTCGGTGTTATGGGCAAGCTGGCCCAGGCAACGTTGGACGCCGGTGGGCATGTAATTGGCGTGATCCCCAAGGGGCTTATGGATATGGAAGTGGCTTTTACCAACCTGCCGGATTTACGGGTTGTTAACACGATGCACGAGCGCAAGGCATTGATGGCCGAACTCTCCGATGGGTTTATTGCCTTACCGGGTGGTTTGGGGACATTGGAGGAACTCTTTGAAATTTTGACTTGGGCTAACCTGGGTATACACCGTAAGCCCTGTGGCTTACTCAACGTGAGTAGCTACTACGACAAGCTATTAGGATTTTTGGATTATATGGTTGAGGAAAAATTCGTTAACACGGCACAACGGGCAATGGTTTTGGTAGCAGAACATCCCGGCGCGCTCATTGAAAGATTCCGGGATTATGTGCCGCCAAATGCTGATAAAGCGGCCTGGATTCTCAAAATGACCGCTGAATTGCAGTAAAAAAGCAGAGACGCCCTGGAAAGGGCGTCTCTAAACTTCTGGTTACGTTATTACTTAGTCATCATCCTCACTAAAATCATCATCATCCCAGTCATCATCATCCCAGGAATCATCCAGATCGTCCCAATCCAACTCAATGGGTTCGAGATCGATAACGACTAAATCAGCATGACAATGGGGACAGCGAACCTTGTCGTCGATTTCAGGTTGTTTCTTAAAGATAATGTATTCCTCACATGATGGACATAGAGTTTTAACACTCATCGTTACTACTCCTTAATTTAAATGAACTTAATTTTTAGGGAAAACCTCCCTACCTGTGTAACAACCGCCATTTTAAACAGAAGGCATGACAAGTTCATAGGAGAAACAATGGGAATAATGTGATAAAATGCTAGGGGTGTGATATTTTTATCACATGCCCTCATCTGAAGGCATAAAAACATAGCCCACACCGGGAATAGTGACCAGATAGCGCGGTGATTTTGGATTTGGCTCGATTTTTGTCCTCAAACGGCGCACCAAGCCCCGTGCAAGATCGCGATCCTTATCACCGGCATAACCCCAGACCCGCTCCACGAGCGTCTCCGTAGGGACAACTTGGCCCTTATGGATCATCATCGTATAGAGCAGCCTGAATTCTAGATGGGTTAATCGCTTTGATATATCGTCACCAATTTGCACAGTACGTGTCACCGGGTCCAGCGTGATATTCTCGACATTTAACGTTGGTAACGTTGCCAGCGGCATTCCTGCCGCGCGCCGCATCAGGGCACGGATTTCGGCACTTAATAGCCGGGCACTGAAGGGCCGGTTGACAACTTTATCTACCCCGGCCTCCAACAGGGCAAGCTGGAGCGACTCGGAAGTATTATCCACGATAATGATTAACGGAATATCCGTAAGTCCCCGCAATCTATTAATTTGTTCTAGGGGGACATGGACTTCATAAGAAACCATGATCAAATCCAGTGGGGTGCTGCCCCATTTTTCAAGTGCCCTGTCTAAATCAACTGAACGTAAAGCCGAGAAGCCGGCACGTTGTAAGACAAACGCCAGTACCGCCAACTCCTCGGAGTCTTGGGAAACTAATAATGCTTGCATCATCATAATTCTTGGGCCGCCTACTTTTAGCCCTATATTATTCAAAAACTCCTAAAAATGCAACTGCGTTTTGACCTAATGTCTGGGTATTATAGCCACCTTCCTGTACAACTACCGTATCTATTTTGAGGTCCGCTACCATACGGCCCATCCGCATAAATGCCGCTGTAGTTAGCTTGAACTTTCCGATAGGATCGTTCGCGGCGGTATCCAGTCCGAGAGAGACAACCAGGTAACGGGGGGCAAAATCCTGGATAACGCGCAATGCCGCCGGTAGACAAGCAAGATATTGGGCATCTTCAATTCCCAAGGGCAGTGGCCAGTTATAGTTATAACCTAGGCCCGCCCCGGTTCCTTGTTCTTCAGCCTGCCCCCAATAGAAGGGGTAATCAACTGCCGGATCAGCGTGTAAAGAGCAATACAATACGGTGGGGTCTGCGTAGAAGATGGCCTGGGTTCCGTTGCCGTGATGGTAGTCAAGGTCTAGGATGGCGACTTTACAAGGGGCTTCCTGTTGCAAATACCGTACTGCAATCGCTGCATTATTGAGATAGCAAAATCCACCATAGAGGTCTGTGGACGCATGGTGACCGGGAGGACGGCATAAGGCATAAGCGGCTGGATGGCCCGCTTTGACCAAGTCCGCCGCAGTGAGGGCGCATTGGGCACTCCAGTAGGCAGCGTCCCAAGTCCCCTTCAATATAGGGTCTTCGTAGTCAAAAGTGTAGTAGTGACATTGCTCGATGAAACCGTCTGGTTTGGTGGGGGCACGTTCTGGCGTCACCCCGTCCCCGACCAGTATGGGCATAGGCACTCCGAAATACTCTGCACCACGGGCATAGACTGTTTGCAAATGGGTGATGAATTCTGTGTTGTGTACGGCTAGGATAGGCCGGAGCCGGTGGTCGATAGGCTCGACCACCGGCCCTAAATCCGCAGCGATTAAAGCCGCAAGGATAACTTCTGCACGGGCGGGAACCTCTTGGGGGTGGTATACATGACCCGCAACGCGCACAGAGTCAGTTGCGTGAAGTTTATGACGTTCGCTGTATACAATCTGCATAAACTAGGAATCACACATGTCCATTTTTGTGGTAACGTTCCCACGCTAAATCCAGGATCTCATTAATCAACCACTCATAAGAGACCCCATCCGCATAGGCCGCAATCACAATATCACTTAATACCGGATTTAGCCCCGGCAGGGTATTAATCTCCAGGAGATAAGGTTCCCCACCGGCCCCTAAACGGAAATCAACACGGCCAATATCCAAGCCCCCCAATGCATCAAAAGCTTTAACTGCCAGTATCTGCAATTCACGGGCTAACGTCTCAGGAATATCTGCCGGGCATAGATACCCCGGAGCTTCCTCCGTATCAATAGCATAAGACTTGGCCTGGGCATTATACACGCCTTTGACCGCGCCTTTCTGGGTATCTAATTCCAATACCGGGAAGACATGGTAGCCTCCCAGGGTATAAGCCTCGGAATGGGGTTTTTCACCGGGCAGAAGCTGGTTACCGAGAACGCCCACCGTGAACTCGCGGCCCGGCAAGTAGGCTTCAACCAGGGCCGGCTGTTTGTAGGTTTGAATCACCCAAGCGATTTGCTCCCGCAGTTCTTCAAGCGTGTGGACGATTGATTTAACCGTGATGCCCATCCCAGAGCCTTCATGGACCGGTTTTACAAATAACGGGAATTCCAGACCGGGGTCCAAGGGTAAGTCCCAATGGGTAAAAGACTGGAACGGAGCTGTGGGTAAGCCTAAATCCCGCCAGATGCGTTTTGTGGCGACCTTATCAAGGGAAATCGCGTGGGTCAATACTTTAGAACCGGTATAGGGAATTGACAACATTTCCAAGATCGCAGGGATATGGGATTCACGGGAATCCCCCTGTAACCCCTCGGCAATATTAAAGCAGATGTCCGGCATACTCTGGCGCACGGCATCCGCGAAGCCGCCATCGGCTTCCAGGAAAAAGGTTTCATGACCGGCGGAACGTAGCGCGGACTGGATACTCAGAATCGTCTCTTCGGTATCATATTCGGCAAAAGCATCCGCCGCGGCTATCGCTGCCGCTTTCATACTCGCTTTACGATTAGCGACCACAGCAATACGCAAACTGCGCATCTCCATTCCTCCCTGTATAGAGTTCTGGCGCAAAACTGGACTCTGGTTATTGGGCATTACCACGTCGTGCATGCTCCCGGTACCAACCGGCAGGAGCGACTTCACGCACCCGCCCGGACAATACTGCTGACACACCGGATTGTGCCCCCGTCTCCGCCAGTTCTTGGCAATAGGGGCAGGTTTCCGGGTTGTGGGGTTCATAGTGGCGGGGTTGGGTGTAGGCGGTGATAAAACCCTCATAGTTACGGACAACGACCTTAGTATCAGACATGCTCAATAGGTAATTGGGCAAAATCGGGACCTTGCCGCCACCTTCAGGGGCATCAATGACAAAGGTCGGGATAGCGAATCCGGAGGTATGGCCCCGTAAGGATTCCATGATTTCCAGCCCTTTCGCCACCGGGGTGCGGAAGTGCCCGGCTCCGTGTACCATATCACACTGGTAAAGGTAGTAGGGGCGCACCCGATTCTTGACGAGCTTATGCATTAAGGCCTTCATAATATTGGGACAGTCGTTAATGCCGGCTAGGAGCACCGTCTGGCTTCCCAGGGGGATACCGGCATTCGCCAAGCGGGCCAGCGCGATTTCCACCTCCGGCGTGATTTCCTGGGGATGGTTGAAATGGATATTCATCCACAACGGGTGGTATTTTGCCAACATGGCGGCAAAAGATTCGGTAATTCGTTGTGGCAAGAAGACCGGAGTCCGTGAACCAATACGCACAACCTCAACATGCGGTATGGCGTGTAACTGTTGCAACAGATGTTCCAATACCCGCTCTGACATCATCAGCGGGTCACCACCAGAGATTAAGACATCGCGGATTTCACTGTGGGCCGCGATGTAGGCCAATTGCCGGCTGTAAAGCTCGGTGTTAAAAGGTGTATGGTCTGTCGTTCCCACAATGCGGCTGCGGGTACAGAACCGGCAATAACTGGCACATTGCATCGTCACCAACATCAAAACCCGGTCGGGGTAACGATGGACCAATCCCGGAATAGGAGAGTGGGCATCTTCATTGAGTGAGTCCGCCATCTCCGCGTCGAAAGGTACCATTTCAAGTTGGGTGGGGATGACCTGCCGGCGAATAGGACAATGTGGGTCATCCGGGTCCATCAAACTGGCAAAATAAGGGGTTACATCAACATGAAACCGTTCTGGGGACGAAAGTCCTGCAATCTCTTCGGGGGTAAGACGAAGTATACGGGCGAAATCTTCAACAGTACGCAGGCGATTTGCTGCCTGCCAACGCCAATCCTGCCATTGTTCGGCAGAAATATGCGACCAGGGCGATGGTACAGATCGCCCTGGAGGCTCATCAAACTCAAAATCTTCCTTATCGTTCACTTACTTAGTCCTCCTAAAAAATATCAAGTCTTGTGAGACAAACTAATATTTTAAACGCTCGGTGTGAAAGCAGCGTGCAAAAACATAGCTAAAAGGGGTAGCAAAAACGTGTAAGTGTAGTAAAAGTAATATATACTATTATACTGTAAAGTTATCGAATGTAGGTCAATATAAAATTAAGAATAGCTTAATAAGGCTTAATTGAATTGGCTTAGTGAAACACACCCGTAATCTTCCTGTTTCTTGACGAATATTGGGGTTTTGAGTATCATCAATGTATAAGCTCAAAATTAAAAATCCGCATTTAAAAATAGGTTTAATTATAAATAATGAAATTATTTAATAATAGATCAAGACAAAAGCCCACGCTACACCGCCCGGCGCGGCGTCCGCCCACATACAGCTATAGCCCGGTGTATGCACAGAAGCCGCCCAAA
>JAFGKB010000142.1 GCA_016928755.1 Anaerolineae bacterium
AGCGCGGCTATTTCTATTGGAGCTTACCCAGTCGGCGGGAGTAGCACCCGGCTGCCCTTTAAGAGTAACACCTTTGACCTGGTATTCAGCCAATTCAGCCTGTTTTGGATGCCTCCTTTAACGAGTACCAGCGCGGAAATCCGGCGGATTCTACAGCCGGGCGGCGTTCTCATCGCCCTGGAGCCGGACTACGGGGGGATGATCGAGTATCCACCCGAGATCACCAGCCGGCATATCTGGATTCAGGCATTATCCCGCACCGGCGCGGAGCCATATGCCGGGCGCAAACTACCGGCTATCCTAGAAAAGCAAGGCTTTAGTGTACAAGTAAGATTAATAGAGACACTACAGCTCCCGGCTGTGGAGAGATTCGCCTTCTTAAAAGAACTAACCTTGGATCAAGAGGAACTACAAGCGCTATCACAAATCGAGCATCACGCAGTACAACTCACAGGATGGCAGCAAATTGCGCATCTGCCGCTCTTCTTTATCACGGCTGAGAAGAAATAAACCATAGGTCCCCTAAAAGTTTAAGGAAACCTTTAGGGGACCTATGGTTACAAGGGATTTACCCTACAAAATACGATGTACGTTATAAACCGTCACATCATGATCAATACCCTTAAAATGCTGTCCGGTCACCGGGGTAACTTCCACTTTATCTTTTATCAAATCATACGTCCCCTGGCTAATAAGTACCTGGCCGGATTTGGCGACAGCGCAGATCCGCGCGCCCAAATTGGCAGCCCGGCCAATGACTGTGTAATCAGTCCGCTTCTCACAACCGATCTCACCCACAATTAATTCCCCGGTGGCGATACCAATGCCAATACCCGCAGCCGCAATGCCTTGCTCCTCCCAACGCCGGAGCAAAGCTTGATGGGCCGCCTGCATAGCTAAGCCCACCCGCGCCGCACGCAAGGCATGATCGGGTTGGGACATCGGGGCACCAAAGAGTGCCATAACCTCATCACCCACGAACTTATCCAGTGTACCACCATTGGCCAACAGAACCTCGGTCATCTCCGCAAGATAAGAATTAATAAACTCGACCAACACTTCAGGCTCAGAACGCTCGGCCAACTGAGTAGAGCCACGCAAATCGGCATAGAGAACACTCAGCACCCGCCGCTCGCCTTTAAGGATATCAACATCGGATTTTTCCAGCAAGACCTTCAATACATGAGGGTCCACAGAGCGACCTAACACACGGCGCAGCCGGCGTTTCTCCAAACTCTCCAAAATCGCCGTATCCATCTGGCTGACAATAGCACGCAGTAAACGCCGGTCATCAACAGAGAAACCCTGATGTGGTTCATGGTCACTCAGCGCACCGAAGACGCCGATAACCTCATCCCGCAAGATCAAAGGCACACACATAATCGAACACAAGGCCTGTCCCGCAGCATTATGGCAGATCATCTCACCCGTCTGTACCGCCTCATTAGAAAGCGCCAACACCAATTCATAATCAGGTGAAGGCGTCAAAAATTCAGACTGGGTAATGGCCCGCATTTGGAGTTGTTCACCTTCATCATCATAGAGCATCACAAAACCGATCTCAGCATCAATCGCCTGGCATAACTCCTGCAACACGACATTGAGCATCTCATCAAAAGGTAGTTGTTGATCACGGATATGATCGACGCGATAGATGGTATCCAGCTCTTTATAACGCTGCTTAAGTTCATGGTAAGTATAGGTCTGTATCACTGCCGAATCAATCTGACTCTCGGCTGTTTTCAACACCTGGATATCATCACTATCAAAGGGTCGCGCAATCCGGGCCATCAATATACCGCCAAGGGGTTCATCCAAGATAATGGGAATAGCTACAAATTTCATCTCCGGCGGACACTCAGGCGGCAATGAGGTTCCAAAAACACTTTCTGCGTCCCAGAGTGTTACGTTCTCTACCTGAATAGCCCTTTTAGCCATTTCCAACGACCGTCCTACACCCAGAATCCCCCAGCGATGGTCCTGTTGGTTAATGACCTTGAGATCCAAAGTACCGGTCTCGCGATTAATCAAATACAGGAGACAAAAATCAGTCTCGAATTTATCAGAAAGTACATTAACAATATTGGACAACATCACGACAGGAGGAACAGCGCCGTCGCGAATCTCATCGATCATAAGAACGATTTCCAGCTCTCTCTCTTTCAGAGCGAGCATATGTGCTAAATTAGTGAGTTCTTCCATAAGGCTCCCCCTCTAATACAATAGTAATCCCGCACTCAAAGTGTACCACTATCCACAAGATATAGCAAGACAAATTTATTAGAAATTACCCAATCCCACCTGATCAATCATAAATTGAGAGGGACAACTCCCATTAAGGGGTACGGATGCAGCGGGAAACAACTCAGAAAAATCATACGGCTCGGACAAATCCTTCTTCAACACCAACTGAATCTCAGTTAACAGGGTAGTTCCATCCACCTTATCACACCGAAGGGAGAGATAATCACTGGCATCAGGGCCAAATTCAGCATCAAACTGCGCCAATAGCTCCTGGCGGGATACTCCACTACCCACACGTTCCGCCACATACCGGTTAAAATCCGTCTGGGAGAAAAGTGAGACTAATTGATTACTCAATGCATAGTAGGAATCCTCAGACATACCGGCACATATACCATGCTTGTACCATTCATGGTTATGTAAACAAGAAGACGCTCCCGGCATAAAGTCTGTTAAGTCCTCCCATACAGTTTCCGAGAGGTCTAACTCCGGCATAGCACACCAATCCCCCTCTTTATCCTGTGCTACCAGTTCCCGTGATAAATCGCAATAACCGAAGTTATGGTAGGGATCGTTTTCTATATTAGGCCACAATCCATGAAGGACAAAATTGGTGGCATCATAACGCCCGGCAACTTGTGTGACACATTCTATCTTGCCGGGCTCGGTTTCACAGAAAGCCGGCTCCCAACTCAAGGCCAATACATAATAATCAAACTCGGCCCCGGACCCGGACCAAGATGAAGTATCCGGAACTGAAAAATCAGGTAGAGGTGTCGCGGTGCTAAAGATGGTTTCCTGTAGGGGATCATCAGGTTCCCCCACAGCCGCAGTTGTAGCCTCTTGAATTTGCTCCAACGAATCGGCGACAACACTTTCCGCCAAGTCGGTAACTTCACCGGGCAAGGGGTTCCCATATTGAGTTAGAACAGTATTAACTCCTAACACCAGGACAGCCAAGATTAAGACCATCCAACCACCCTTTTTCAAATCCACAGGCAGTCCCTTGGATGTACTCTTTTGTGGCATATAGTCACACTCCATGATTAAGATAGTAACACCTAGACTACAAAAGTCTGCAACAGTACTTGTGCAAGGCCAGACTAAAACCAATTGACACAATCACAGATTAAATAATCCTCTGACGGAGACTTTTGTAGTTTTAGCCAGTTAACCGGCAATATCGGCAACCGTGAAATCCTGGGTATCGTCAGCGACCACAACAATTGTATGCCCCCAGAAGAGGTCCCCATCATCATAGTAAAGCTCAAAGCTATGATCAGGATAGAGCAGAATAGAGGTTAGGCGCATACGACTTATGAACTCAGTTTCGGTTACCACTTCCCCATCCGAAGCCCATTCGCTGTTTTGCAATTCCAGGAGGGATTGCGCCGCATAGACCTGCGCCAGTCGCGTCCTTTCCTCTACCCCCTGAGCAAACTCCCTAGCAGATTCCAAGAAAGCACCTAAATCCGCACACTCATCCAGGGATAGGGAAATCTCAACTTGATCACCAGAAAGTGTCAGATACCCATCATAACTATTCAGAGCTTCATTGTAACGTAATTCACCAAGCACACCATCAGCAATCAACGTTTCCATAGCTCGCTCCTTTCCTCAATATTGGGAAAAGTATTCTTACACATTATTATACCTAAAATTCGGAATAGGCTATGTTATAGAACAAGGCCGGCCAATCCCAACAGTGACCGTTGGTTTTATTGAGATTATGCCATCTACCTGTATAATATAAACCATCATGAATAAAGCTACACA
>JAFGKB010000143.1 GCA_016928755.1 Anaerolineae bacterium
CGCTGACCACAGCCCCCAGTGTAAGTCCCAACACCAGTCGAATCCAGAGGGTATTGACTTTACGCTTGCGATAGGCCACATAGCCGGTGCGGGGATAGGTCAACCGCTCTTTGAGGACTCGGATAAGGATGCGCACCCCTACCGCGAGGAGGAGCAGGAATGCAATTGTGATAACTGAGGCCAACAGGCTTTGAAAGAGCAGGTCTTTTATATAGATCAAGACGCCGACGATGACAAAAGTTACCCCGCCGAGGATTTCGGCCAGGCCATCGGTGTACCAATAACGGTATGCGCGTTGTTGCGCTTGTTTTACATCCGTATCCATTTTTAACTCCTTTATATCTAAACCGGTTTACAGTATAAACCGGTTTAGATATATTATAGAGGCTAGGAAAGGGATTGTCAAGGGATAAAACAGGCCAGACTACAAAAGTCTTAATAGATGCTGGCATAGCATAAAGTTTAGTCTGATGTTCAGGGCATGGCTAAAGCGATGGTTAACTAAGACTTTTGTAGTCTTGGGGTGTGTTAACACACCCGACTTTTGTAGTCTGGTTGAAACTTTGTTATAATAGCTTTGGTTACTGCGAAAGACTCTACACGGAAGGAAGATTTATGGATAAAGTCCACACATTGCTCTCGACAAAAACCCCAGGGGTTTTATGTCTTGATGATACCAGGATAGCCATTCTGAATATAGAAACTGGCTTTTGGGAGCTACGTGACCAACTGGAATCGTGGATTGGGAGACAAATGACGCAGACTATCCTACAACAGACTGGCATTAGAGGAGGCTTGGCTCTAGCGAATGTGCTGTTGGAAAGTGTCCCCCAAGGAACACCAGACCAGGCTCTACAAATCTGCCTGGACAGTTACCAGGCAATGGGTTCCGGGCAATTCAAGGTTATAGAGTCACAGTGGCCCCTGGGTTATGTAAAAATCGCAGCAACAGACGCCTTCGAAGCTTGGGCCGCGCAGCAGAAGAACTACACACACACGGAACCCTTATGCGCTTACACAAGTGGCACACTGTTAGGTTTTGTAAAGGCGATCAGTGGCGTTGAGGCATTACACTGTATTGAGCACAGTTGCCAAGCATTAGGAGCAGAGACTTGCATCTTTGAGATACGCACAGGAGATAAAACGGAGACAAGAATTCTCCCACCAGCCGACAATCCGGCGCAACTCCTAGATAGTATTACAGTCAGCGCTACAGCAAGGGTCTTGGCTCACCAGGCACTAGAACAAACCTTCGATACACTGCGCAAACGAGAGGAACGCCTGGCCTTAGCAATGCAGGCAACTAACGACGGCATATGGGATTGGGATATTGCGAATAATAGCGTTTACTTTTCAAGTCGCTGGAAGGCAATGCTTGGCTATCAAAAGTATGAACTAGAGGATAGATTTGAAACCTGGCTAGAGCGTATGCATCCAGACGATATAGAGACAGCTACCGCAGCACTCCGTGGCTATCTGTGCGGGGAGAGTCCTCAATTTGAGGTCGAGCATCGCTTGCGCCACAAGGACGGGAGCTATCGCTGGATACTCACGCGCGGGATGCTGATAAAGGATGAAAACGGCGCGAGTTACCAGACGCCATTAGGGATAACAACTGCGAACCGTGTCATAGGTTCACACACCGATATTACCGCCCGGAAACGTTCCGAGGAAGCCATCCGGGAGCTTATGGGATTGCAACGGTTAATCACGACGATTTCCACGAATTTTATTAACCTGTCCCCTGATGAGGTAGATGATGGGATCAACAAGGCATTGGCAACCATCGGAGAATTTACCAATGTGGACCGCAGCTATGTCTTCTTGTATTCAGATGATAAGACCTTGATGAATTGTACCCATGAATGGTGCGCGCCCCAAATAGAGGCCCATATCCACCGGTTAAAAGATATGCCTACGGAGGATTTATCATGGTCGAATGCCAAAATCCTCAATGGCGAAACCCTGCATATCCCTAGCGTGTCTAATTTACCCGCAGAGGCAGCGGCTGAAAAGGAGGAGTTCAGGTTCCAGGGAACCCAATCACTGATGGTCGTCCCGATGGTTTACCAAGGCTCGGTTATTGGATTCCTGGGCTTTGATGCTGTGCGGGCTGCGAAAAACTGGTCAGAACAAGCGCGGATGCTGCTGCAATCGGTGAGCGATGTCTTTGTCAATGCATTGGAACATAAGAGAGCACAGACGATCCAGGCGGGGCAACAGCAATTCCTGGAACTACTGGCTACAGGAGGTGCTTCTACCGAGACACTCAAAGCCCTAATTCGCATTATTGAGGAGCAATCCCCAGGTATGTTAGGCCTGATACTGCTGCTGGATGAAGACGGCAAGCACTTACATTATGGGGCTGCGGTGCGATTACCGGAAGAATACGCGCTCTCTGTTGAAGGATTGGAAATTGGACCATTGGTAGGCTCCTGTGGCACGGCATGTTATCTTAAACAACGGGTGATTGTCGAGAATATTGAGACGGACCCACGCTGGGCAGGGTTGCGCGATTTGGCACTTAAGTATAACTTGCGGGCATGTTGGTCCGAACCGGTACTCTCCTCTACAGGAGAAGTGATCGGAACATTCGCGATGTATTACCAATACCCACGGTATCCGACCGAGGCGGAACTCCACACTATCGAAGTTGCAGCACACCTGGCCGGGGTCGCTATCGAACACAAACAATCGCAAGATGAGCTGCGGCGCGCTAATCTATTGCTGGAACAACGGGTTATTGAACGCACACGCGAGATAGAACGTCGCCGGCAAGCGGCGGAGGGGCTTAAGGAGATTTTGACCTATCTGAATTCCAGCCGCCCCCGGGATGAGATATTGGATTATATTGCGATGCAAGCGTGCCGGTTGATGAATGCGGATGCCAGTGTTATCCACCACATTGATACACGTAGGGCGAAAGCTACCATTGAGGCAAGTTGTGGGATTAGCCCGGAAGAACCGAAACCGGAGACGAAGATCTACAATGGCTATGCTCACCGGGCAATATCACAGCGCAGGCCATATTCTATACCCGATATAGAGGCTTATATTGCGATTTTGGAGACACCTGAAAGCGCGGCACTGGACGCGGATGAACGTGAATGGCGAGGGGCGATGGCCGAGGATGGGCCGCAGTTTAAGGCACTGCTGACTGTCCCGTTGTCGGTTAATAATCAGATTTACGGTGATCTTACTTTTTACTACACCACAAAACAGGATTTTACAGAGGAAAGCATACAATTGGGCGTCACGCTAGGGAATCAGGCATCCTTGGCGATAGAAAACACCCGTCTTTATACCCAGGTGCAGCGACGAGCAGACGAAGGCCAAACCCTTCTCAATGTGCAACGGGCTATTACCAGTGACCTCTCCCTGGATGGAGTTTTGCAGATGATTGCAGAAGAGGCCAAGCGACTGACAGGAGTGAAGCGGGCAATTGTATTACTGGTGGACGAGAATAAGGAGAAACTGATTGTAAGGGTCGTCGCCGGTGAGGATCGTCCGGATTTACTGGGGCAATGGCTTTCTGTTGAGGGATCGGTAAGTGGCAGGAGTATGTTGGAAGGGAAACCCGTACTGATTACGGATATGAAAGCCGACCCAAGGGCGGATGCAGAGACCGCAGCAAAAACACGTTTCCGGTCCCAAATCAGTGTCCCGCTGATCTCACCTTCCGGGCCATTGGGTATTATCACGGTCAGTGACCCGGCACCCCGTAAACTGAACACTGATGATGTCCGGGTACTAACAATGTTAGCCTCAAGTGCCGTTATAGGATTGGAGAATGCGCGCCTCTATGAGGAAGAGCAAATGCGGCACGAAGAGTCCGAAAAGCGGCGACGCATCGCGGAAGGGTTACAGGACATACTGGCAGTCCTGAACTCCAGCAGCGCATTTGATGAAATCCTGGATTACACCGTTTACCAGGCCAGCCAACTTCTAGGGGCAGATGCCGGGGTTATCTACCGGGCACATGAGCACCAACAAACCATTACTATCGAAGGCACTAGCCGGGCACCAGGAGAACTCATGGAACTGGGGCCGCTAGGCAATTATATGGAAGGCGTCAATCGTAGTCTTATACGCCGCCAACCTTACGCGGTAGGGAATCTAACCACCGAAATCACGACTGACCTCCCCCAGAGCGTCGATAGCCTCGACTCTAGCCTGGTAGAATGGAAACGCATTATACGCAAGTATTACAGGGCTTATATGGCGATTCCGTTAATCATCAAAGACGATTTATACGGGGCCTTGGTGCTCTACTATAGAGAGGAACAGAAATTCACGGAAGAAGATATAAGCTTGGGGATGGCATTGGGGGGACAAGTCGCGATGGCTATTGAAAATGCCCGGTTGCGCGAGCAGGCTGAGGAAATAGCAGTCGCAACGGAGCGCAATCGTCTGGCCCGCGATTTGCATGATGCCGTCAGCCAGACCTTATTTTCCGCCAGTATTATCGCCGATGTCCTACCCCGTATCTGGGATCGTGATGAGGAAGAGGCCCGGCGACGGCTCAATGAGTTACGCGAGCTTACACGGGGAGCACTGGCAGAGATGCGAATGTTGTTAGTCGAGCTACGGCCCTCAGCTTTAGTGGAAGCAGAATTTCCAGAGTTGCTGCGACAACTGACAGAGGCATTTATCGGGAAAACACGGATTCCCGTGACCTTAACGATTAACGGGGACTGCGATTTCCCGGCAGATATCAAAGTAACCCTCTACCGGATAGCACAGGAAGCCCTTAACAATATCGCGAAGCATGCCTCGGCAACAGAAGTATGTGTATGTCTGGACTGCCAACCGGAACAGATAAAACTGCACATTCTGGACAACGGGCGAGGGTTTAGCCCTCAGGACATCCCCCCGAATCACTTTGGGTTAAACATTATGCAAGAACGCGCCGGTAATATTGACGCAACCCTGACTGTAGCCAGCCAGGTAGGAGAAGGGACCCAAATAGTCTTTATATGGCCTAACAAAGCAGGAGGAGATAATGATAGCAGCATCAGAACCCATTAAGGTAGTGATAGTTGATGACCACGCAGTAGTACGCAGCGGATTAGGAGCATTCTTATTAGCCTTTGACGACCTGGAGCTGATCGGTGAAGCCAGTAATGGAGCAGAAGCGCTCCAACTCTGTGATAAGTTAAAGCCCGATGTCATACTTATGGATTTGGTAATGCCGGTTATGGATGGGGCAGCAGCCACCAGGGCTATCCGGGAACGCCATCCCGATATCCATATTTTGGCACTGACAAGTTTCAAGGAAGATGAATTAGTGCAAGGTGCATTAGAGGCCGGAGCGATTGGCTATCTGCTAAAGAACCTGCCGGCGGATGAGTTGGCATCTGCTATCAGGGCTGCTTTTGCAGGGCGGCCCACTCTGGCACCAGAAGCTGCCGAGGTCCTGATCCACGCGGCAACGCACCGGGATAAAACGACGCAGATCGATCTGACGGACCGGGAACGGGAAGTCTTGACGCTTATGGTTGAGGGATTGAGCAACCCGCAGATCGCCGAGCAGTTATTTGTGAGCCGGTCAACAGTGAAATTCCATGTCAGTAATGTATTATCCAAATTGGGGGTTACCAGCCGCACCGAGGCGGTGGCTTTGGCATTGAAACACCGGTTGGTTAAGTAGTGAGAAAACAACCTCAACAACAATAAAACTGGCCTCTTGACCAGGAAGAATCTCACCACGTGCCCATTTTCTCTGGGCACGTTTTCTTTTACACTGTTAATAAACATTAACAGGTAAGGGGTTAAAGAGTTTATGAACATACTGTTAGCCGATGATGAACAACGGGTACGTTCCGCATTACGCCTGATACTCCAACAAGAGACCAATCTAACGATTATGGGAGAAGTTAACAATGTCACCCAAATCTTAGACTATACTGACGCCCAAATGCCGGATTTGGTGCTGTTAGATTGGGAATTACCAGGCGGAGGCGGGGCGAATGTGCTAACAGCGCTACGAATCGCAGAAGTACCCCCGGCCGTTATTGCGCTGAGTGGCCGTCCGGAAGCTCTTACTGCGGCGCTAGAAGCCGGTGCGGATGCGACAGTGTGTAAAACAGAACCCCCTGAATGTCTGTTAGCGGCTATTAAATCCTGTGCAGAAAAGAGATAACGAGCTGACACAATCCAATGCTCCCAGGGGACTGCCAAGTCCCCTGTAACTAGCACACGGTCACGGACTGCCAAGTCCGTGACGGGCAAGCCGGCACACTACTCCAGGGCATAAAAGACTGACAGCGAATTTTGTCACCTTAAACATAGAAGCACTTCACTTGAAGAATACGCAAAGCATTATAGCATAAGGAGAGACTGAAGAACTGTAGCTTTTAAAATGAGAGCACACTTAACCATTAGACTTTTTTTCATTAAATAAGGGGCGAGGTAGTTTCAGATTTTAAAATATTCCAGATTCTGTCAAGCGCATCATCTTCAAGCATGTTATCTTTCTGGGACAGCCTTACTTATATATAGACGGAAGAACAAGTGCTTAAGTTCTTCCGTAATTTTTAGAAGTGCGTTTATAAGCTGTAACATCTGGGACAGTTAACGCAGGAGCATATGCGTGGCATTAAGCCGTGACGAAGTAGAATATATTGCCAAATTAGCCCGTCTTGCATTAGATGATGCGGCCCTGATGTGTTACCAGGAACAGCTCTCTAAGATTCTGGATTACGCGACAAGTCTACAAACTGTAGCTACTGAGGACATTTCACCGGCAGCCATTATACATCCTTTACACAACGTGCTACGGGATGATGTTCCAACAGAGACTTTAGAACGTGATGCCACCCTAAAAAACAGCCCGGTATCACAAAACAGTTGTTTTGTGGTGCCGTCACTACGGCCGTAAGGAGCTTTCTTGAGCACGCTCGCCGATCTGACAATTCATGAAGCCTTGGACTTATTAGATAGCCGGGAAATCTCAGCTTTCGAGCTAACCCAGGCCGTTTTGTCACGTGTGGCAGCAACAGAGGATAGAGTACACGCCTATCTAAACCTTGATGCAGAAGGGGCACTGGCTCAAGCGGCAAAAGCAGATAAAGAACGTCTGTCCGGATTACAAGCCGCCCTATTGGGAATCCCTATCGCAGTTAAAGATAATATCTCTACCCAAGGTATAGAGACAACGTGTGGTTCTAAGATTCTAAAAGGCTATATCCCACCCTTTGACGCTACCGCCATCAAGCACTTGAAAGATGCCGGGGCCGTTATCCTAGGGAAAACGAATCAAGATGAATTCGCGATGGGGTCTAGCACCGAGAACTCCGGTTATGGAGTGACACACAATCCCTGGAATCTGGACCGGGTTCCCGGTGGTTCCAGTGGGGGAAGTGCCGCAGCCGTCTCCGTAGGAGAAGCGTTGGGGGCATTAGGAACAGATACTGGGGGGTCGGTGCGCCAGCCGGCTGCGTTCTGTGGAATCGTAGGGCTACGCCCTAGTTACGGGCGTATTTCACGCTACGGCCTGATCGCATTTGCCTCATCCTTAGATCAAATCGGGCCACTGACCCGCGACGTAGAAGATGCGGCACTGTTGTTATCCGTGTTAGCCGGTGCGGATCCGCGAGACAGCACTTGCCGGCCAAACCCGGTCCCCACATACACGGAAGGACTAGATACCGGCATCAAGGGACTGCGGATTGGCATACCCACCGATTATTTGGCCGGTCAAGGCATCCAACCCGCCGTGGCTAAGGCCCTCAAAGAAGCGCTGGCTTGTCTGGAAGAAGCCGGAGCAGAATTAGTAGAGTTGAGGTTACCCCACACCCAATATGGTATCGCTACCTACTATCTTATCGCTACCGCCGAGGCCAGTACTAATCTGGCCCGTTTTGATGGAGTGCGTTATGGCATACGGATTGCGGAAGAGGGAACATTGGAACAGATGTATGCCCAAACACGGGGACAGGGATTGGGTGAAGAAGTGAAACGTCGGATTATGTTAGGAACTTACACCCTGAGCGCGGGCTATTATGACGCTTACTATATTAAGGCTCAGAAAGTACGCACATTGATTAAGCAAGACTTCGACCAGGCATTTGAGCAGGTTGATATATTAGTCGGGCCGACCACCCCAACCACGGCTTTTAAACTTGGAGAACATATTACCGACCCGCTCCAGATGTACCTTGAAGATATATTTACAATTCCCCCAGCGTTAGCCGGGATTCCCTGTATGAGTGTACCCTGCGGTTTTGATGCAGAAGGTCTCCCGGTGGGACTACAGTTCATGGCCCCACCAATGGAGGAAGCACAGTTGTTGAAAGCCGCTTATGCCTATGAGAAAATGACCCGTTGGAATAAGCGGCGGCCTGTATTGTGTTAAAGGGATGGGTATTTACCTAACCTATACATTTTAACGGTATTAACCCTCAGATAAAGCAAGGAGAGAGTGATGAAATTAGTTATTCCATTAGCTGGATTTGGAACCCGTATGCGCCCCCATACCTGGACGCGTCCGAAGCCGTTGTTACCCTTAGCCGGGAAAGCGATGTTAGGACATATCCTGGAACGCTTTCGCGATCTGCCCGTTGAAGAATATGTCTTCATTACCGGGTGGTTAGGGGATCAAGTGGAAGAGTATGTCCGCGAGCATTATGATATTCCCGCGAAATTTGTAGAGCAGAAAGAGCGACTGGGTCAGGCCCACGCTTTTTGGCTGGCCCGCGAACATATGCAAGGACCACTCTTTACCCTGTTCGTGGATACATTGTTCGACGATGTTGACTTCTCTAAACTCGTAGATAACCAAGACTTGGATGGTGTTATTTTCACCAAGCAGGTAGATGACCCCCGCCGTTTCGGCGTGGTGGAAACCGGTGCTGATGGCCGTGCGACGCGCTTAATCGAGAAGCCCGAATCTATGGACAATAAAGATGTCCTGATCGGTCTCTATTACTTCCGCGAAGGCGAGAAACTCGCGGCGGCCTGCAACAACTTAATCGAGCGTCAAATCCAGACCAAGGGCGAGTACTACCTGGCCGACGCTATCACCTTGATGATCCAGGAGGGAGCGAATTTTCAGGTCCGCACGGTTGGCGTGTGGGAAGACACCGGCAAGCCAGAAACCACCTTTATCACCCATCGTTATATTTTAGAACACGGTTATGATAACAGTGCCGAAGCGACCCGTCCTGGGGTAGTGATTATCCCGCCGGTCAATATCCACCCAGAAGCCGTAGTAGAGCGCTCCGTGGTAGGGCCTTATGTCTCTATCCATAAAGGGGCTAAGGTCGAGGATTGCATTTTGCGCGATACGGTCATTGATGAGGATACTGAGATTAAGGCCGTTCTATTAGAAGAATCGCTGGTAGGACGTTCGGTGAAGGCCGACGGTCGCTTCCGCCGTTTCAATGTAGGCGACCACTCGACCGAGATACTGTAATACAAACATACTTTAGTCAATATTTTAAGGAGAGACTATGAATAGTAAGGAGTTCGCAGCCAAACGAGCACAAGAGATTGCCTCCTCTGGGATCCGGAAGTTCTTCGACATCGCAGCAACGATGGATGATGTTATAAGCCTAGGCATTGGCGAACCCGACTTCGACACACCCGAGCCTATTATCCAGGCAGGAATCGAAGCCTTGCGCAAAGGGGCGACACACTACACCTCCAACTCCGGCATTCTTGAGTTACGCGAGGCCATAGCGGCCCACATTGCCAAGCGTTACCAACAAGCCTACGACCCCCAAAGTGAGATTTTGGTCACGGTGGGTGTGTCAGAAGCCCTCTACCTGGCGATGGCTGGCATCCTGGACCCCGGCGATGAGATTATCTTCCCTGAACCCAGCTTCGTCTCATACCAGCCTACTGCAATTATGGTCGGAGGAAAGCCGGTTGTAATTCCTACTTCGGCGCAGAATGGTTTCCAGGTCAGCGCAAAAGATATTGAATCCACTATTACAGAGCGCACCAAGGCCCTCTTCATTGCCTCTCCCAACAACCCCACCGGTACAGTGATACATCGTGAATGCCTAGAGGAAATCGCAGCAGTTGTAAAAAAGCATAATCTGATCGTCATCTCAGATGAGATTTACGACCGCTTGGTGTACGGAGTAGAACACATCTGCTTCTCTAGCCTGCCGGGGATGCATGAACGCACAATTTTGCTACAGGGCTTCTCCAAAGCCTATGCGATGACCGGTTGGCGCATTGGTTATATCGCGGGGCCGTCGGGACTGATTGATGAAATGCGCAAGATACACCAATATCTGATTATGTCCGCGCCAACTGTGGCCCAATGGGCGGCACTTAAAGCACTTGAAGTCGGGGAACCCTATATCCAGGAGATGCACGCAGAATATGACCGCCGCCGACAACTTATCGTCAAAGGGCTAAATGAAATCGGGCTGCCCTGTGTTAAGCCAGAGGGAGCTTTCTATGCCTTCCCATATGTCGCGGGCACCGGTATGGATGATAACACATTTGCCGAATTGCTATTAAAAGAAGAACGGGTCGCGGCCATTCCCGGTCGTGGATTTGGCCAATCAGGTATCGGTCACGTGCGTATGTCATATGCAACGGCCTATGACAAGATTGAAATCGCCTTGGAACGCATCGCGCGCTTTGTCCAACGACACCGCACACAGTAGAAGCGCGTTCAACTAGCTCTTTAACATAGCATAACTGGTAACCTTTATGAAATATGAGGCCGTTATTGGCTTAGAAGTCCACGCCCAGGTGCACACCCGTACAAAGATGTATTGCGGATGCCCGGTGATCGAGGATACCGGACAGTTGGAGCCAAATACATACGTCTGTCCGGTCTGTCTGGCCCTGCCAGGAGCATTACCGGTGGTCAATCGCCGTGTAGTAGAACTGGGAATACTGACCGGACTGGCCTTAAACGGCACCCTCCAACCTGTAAATGTTTTTGCCCGGAAATCCTATTTCTATCCAGACTTGCCTAAAGGTTACCAGATCTCACAATATGAACTCCCGTTAATGACTAACGGGTATCTGGAAATAGAGACCAGTAATGGTATTAAGAAAATAGGTATTACACGCCTGCATATGGAGGAAGATACAGCTAAGCTCTACCATGAAGCGGGTAAGACATTGATCGACTTTAACCGGGCCGGGATTCCCTTGTTAGAAATTGTCAGTGCGCCTGAGATGCACACGGTGGAAGAAGTTAAAGCCTATGCAATGACGCTACGGGATGTATTGGTTACCCTAGGGTTAAGCACCGGGGATATGGAAAAGGGCCAGATACGATTTGAGGCCAATATCAGTGTGCATCCAGAGAAATCCCAAAAACTAGGGACACGTACCGAGGTCAAGAACCTTAATTCCTTCCGGGCACTGGCAAAAGCGACCGACTATGAAATACAACGCCAGATTAGCCTACTTAGGGATGGTGAAATGGTCATCCAACAGACTATGGGATGGGATGAACAACAGGGCAAGACCTATCCACAACGCAGTAAAGAGGAGAGCCACGATTACCGCTATTTCCCGGACCCCGATATCCCACCGGTGGAAATCCCCACCCTATGGATTGAAGAAATAAGAAACCAGTTGCCAGAGCTACCATTGGCAAAGAAACAACGTTTTATAAAGACTTACCGGTTAGGGCACTATGACGCGCAACTACTGGTAGCGGATTATGTTATTGCGGACTTCTTTGAAGAAACCGTGGGCCGAAGGCCGAATCTATCACCACAAGATATTGCTAACTGGATCACCGGTGAGATTTTCCGGCTGCTTAAGGAGAGACAGCTTACGTTAAAGGAATCCGGTATTACACCCCCCAAATTGGCAAAATTACTGCAACTCTGGCACACAGGTACCATTAACAACAATGTCACCAAGGTTATCCTTGCAGAGGTTTTCAACACCGGGATAGACCCAGAAGTTATCGTAAAACGCGAGGGTTTGGCGCAGATTTCAGATGCCCAAACGCTAAATACACTTATCGACGGCGTTATCACCGCCCATCCACAACAAGTTACACAATACTTACATGGCAAACACGCTGTACTAAGTTGGTTTATGGGACAAGTTATGAAAGAGACCCAGGGTAAAGCAAACCCAAAGGAAGTTCAGAACCTGTTAAGAATTCATCTGGAGCAGCGACGCTTCAGTTAATTATAAATTTCTTGAATTCACAATCTCAAAGGAGACATTACAGATGAGTGAAGTTAATCCCTTTAAAATGGCACAAGCACAGTTTGATCAGGTAGCCGAGCAGATGGAGTTGGAACAATCGGCACGAGATATGTTACGCTGGCCGTTGCGCGAGTTCCGGTTCCAATTACCGGTACGTATGGATGATGGTTCTATGAAAGTTTTCTTCGGTTTCCGTGTACAACACAATGACGCCCGTGGCCCGGCCAAGGGTGGCATTCGTTTTGCTGCGAATGAGACACTGGATACAGTCCGCGCCCTGGCAACATGGATGACGTGGAAATGTGCGGTTGCTGACATTCCACTAGGGGGCGGTAAAGGTGGCGTTATCGTTGACCCCTCCACCCTTTCCACTTCCGAAAAAGAGCGACTCTGCCGCGAGTGGATAGATGCGGTCTGGAAGAATCTAGGCCCGCGTAATGATGTCCCGGCTCCCGATGTCGGCACGACCCCCCAGATGATGGGCTGGATGATGGACGAATACTCCAAGTTAGTGGGCGAATATACGCCTGGCGTCATCACCGGCAAACCGGTCGGTGGTGGTGGCTCACTAGGCCGCACAGTGGCGACCGGCTTCGGTGTTATTGTAACTGTCCGTGAGGCTATGAAGCACCTAGGTATGGAATCCCGTGGCAAAACGGCTTCTATCCAAGGTTTCGGTAATGTAGCCCAATACGCCGCCATTAACTTTATCGAGATGTTGGGAGGGCGGGTACTCAGTGTTTCATGCTGGGACCGGGAGGACAGGGTCTCTTACACCTTCACTAAGGAAGACGGCATTGACCCCCACTTCCTGCAGAAGATTACCGATCAGTACGGTACTATTGATAAAGAAGCGGCTAAGAATGCCGGCTATATTATTGAGGATGGCGATGCCTGGCTATCCAAAGATGTAGATGTGTTAATCCCGGCTGCTATTGAGGGTATTATCACAGATGAAACAGTAGAGAATATCAGTTCCCATGTCAAGATTCTGGCCGAAGGGGCTAACGGGCCAACAACTCCCGAAGCGGATGCCGTACTCAAAGAGCGTGGCGTCTTCTTAATCCCGGACTTTCTCTGCAATGCCGGTGGTGTGACCTGCTCGTACTTTGAGCAAGTGCAGAACGATATGAACTACTACTGGTCCGAGGAAGAAGTACTCTCCAAGCTAGATGACAAGATGACCAATGCTTTTAAGGGCGTCCTGGATACTTCACTAAAGCACAACAACCTCTATATGCGCGATGCGGCCTACTGGGTGGCGATTAAGCGCGTAGAGAAAGCGATGCGCTTGCGTGGTTGGATATAGACGGTTGAAGAAGCTGGTGCTTAAGAGACCAAACCTTTAAGCTATTTCAATAAGAAGACGGTGCCACACATTTAAAAAGTGTGTGGCACCGTTTTTATTTATCATGCCGAGCACGCTCAAGTGCATTTAAACCAAACCAAAGCAAGACCAATACTCCAACACCAGGAAGCAGACATGTCAGAGATGTAAAGATAGCGGTCCAATCATAAAAAACTCCAATAAGAACGCTCCCCACGATAACAAAGATCAGAACAGCACCGATTAACAGATTGCGCTCGCTGCGCTTACGATATTCACGCATATTTGTAGGTTTTCCGGTCACACCAATCCCCCCTTAAACAAAAATCCGGCAGGGAGAAGGATTCCCCCCACCGGAACAGCAAGAAACAAGGCGTACTAGTTACTCTTTCAGATTTTAGCTGACGGGTTAAAAGCCGTCTACATGTGCGGTCAAACTACCCGTCAATCATACTGTGAAGGAGTACTAGTAACGTAACAACGCACCGATATGAGCTTCACCCATCATTGAGTCGGGGACAACTTCAACAGTGCCCCCTTTCTCAACAACCTGGGTCACTACTGCCTCGGCAGCGTCGGGAATTTCAACGAACACTTCGCCACAGAAAGGGCAAGTTTCTAAATGTTGGGTAGTCAGGTAATCACACCCATTACAACGATAACCAGGGGCGTGATAGTCGCGCTCCAATACCAAGACCTGCACACGGCCTTCATGAGCACGGCTAAGCGTTTCATCCAGACGGATTACACCATTAGCTCCTTTAGCGGCGGCTGTGATAACAGCAGCTACCAAAGATTCTTGTCTTTGGTTATGCAACTCTTGGAGCTTGGCTAAAGAAATATCTCGAACCTCGACCTCACCAGCATCCATACTCATCGATACTACGCCATTCACCATATCCTTTAACGGTGACGGCAATACATCTTGGAACTGCGCCACGGTGTGCTCCGCTCCACCTAAGAGCAGTCGCCGGGGGTGATACTGATTACAAAACTTTGTTAATGCTTCCGCAACGTCCTTTAAATTACGTGATACTAACTCCGCCTCCTTACGTCCACCAGGAGAAGGATCACCACCACGCATTCCAACCATTGAGGAGCCGCGTCCTTTACGTACGTGGCGGATTTCCTCACCCATAACGCCTTCATGATGTACCAGGTCACCCATCTCAAAGAGGTAGAAATGCCCCCCTTGACGGTCAACTAACGCTACGGCATAGCGTCCATAAAGTCCGTTCAACTCAACTAAAGGCGAAATATAGGGCTTCTTAGCCACAGTAACGCCAGAGTCTACCGGTACAGAAAGCGGGAATGTCATCCATATATCTTCGGCTTGACAGGAGAATATAGCCAAACCACGGCCAGACCAGTCATATTGTAAATCTATATAATGCTTAACAGCTTCCAAATCAGCAGCAGCAGCCTCATTATCCACATTCTTCAACATCTCTCGAAGTGTAAGTCTATATTCTTCAGATGTCCGCTGCTTAGGATCAACATCCAAATAGACACTTAGAATAGGACTAGAAGCCTCAATAGAAGCCAATTCTCGCAGTACTTTTTCTTTAAACATAGCACCATCCTTTCTGCCTATAAAATTTTAGCGAGCTTCCTAACTAAACCCAGGAGAACTCAGTGCATCTTAATGTTAAAGTACACCTATAACCACCTCCTACCCTGTAAAATACGCAAACTGCGGGAGTCCCTTATTTGGGTTCCCGCAGTCCGATATTCTTTAATGTTATAACCATGTTAGTATTCTGCATAAACCTCCGATTCATACAGAAGATAAATTCATTGTATGGCTTTTTCATAGAGTTGTCAAGTACGAATAATAATTGGCTCAACGGGAATTCAGGGGGTGTAAAGGATAAAAGAATCTGGTAGAATAGTAAGTAAAAACAGCGGCTAGGAGTAGAAAAATGGC
>JAFGKB010000144.1 GCA_016928755.1 Anaerolineae bacterium
GCATAGTCAACTAAAAAATCCAGTCGCTCCAAGAAATCCATAACCCGGCGATTGAGACCTGTCTCCGGGTCCAATTGGCCGTAGTTTTCCATACCAATATGGAGATCTGCAAAATGGAGGACACGTATCGGACCAGACACTTAGACTTACCCCTCAATAGCCATAATCTTATCTACTCGTCGCACGTGACGGCCACCTTCAAAATCGCCGCCCAAGAAAGCATCGACAATGTCAAAAGCCAAGCCCTGTCCAACAACACGGCCACCCAAAGCCAGGACGTTAGCATCGTTATGAGCACGCGACATACGGGCCATATAAGCATCCGTACACAATGCAACCCGTGCCCCACGGACCTTATTGGCGGCTATGGAGATACCGATCCCTGTGCCACAAATCAAGATACCGAAATCATAGTCCCCATTAACGACCGCACGGGCCACCGGCAACGCATAATCCGGATAATCCACCGACACGCCAGCTTCATAAGTACCCTGATCGTATACCTCATGCCCGGCGGCCTCAAGATGGTGCTTAATGGCTACCTTCAAGTCAAAGCCCCCGTGGTCAGATCCAATAATAATTCGCATCACGCATCTCCCTCCACAAAGTGGTGCATTGCACTTTCTTAAATGCACTGCACCTAACTTCATTCTTACTTACTCATCCTCAACCAAATCACTGGGGATCAACCGCTCATAATCCGCAGCCGTGCCCTCAGAAAGACAGCACTCAATAATCTCACGCCCAAGCGGGTCTAAATCAGGATGGTCAAACTTCGCCAGATATTTACGGAAGAAATCATAGAGCAGTGTAGCCCCTTTATCATAACCGGCCTCACCTACCTCCGGCTGCTCCTCCACACGCAAGAACCACCGGGCTACATTTCTACCTTCTATATGCAGTTCTTTAAGTGTATATCCTAATAACGGACAACGTGCCGGCAGCAACTGTCCAGCACGGAACTTCGCGCTACCACGGCGGGCCAGGTATTCACGCGCAATCCATTGGGGCATAAAGCCCACCTTCCACGCGCCAAGATATTGGCTAGGGGAGAGAATATAACGCACCAGTGAGTTATCACGGAACTGGTTTAACAATAGGTTAGCCTGGTCAACTCGCCGCCCGGTAGCAAAAGGCCAATAAGAACCGACGCCCTCACTGCTCATGCCGTTACCATCCACAATACTGGGATTCGCATGACCACGGGGGGCAACCAGTCGCCAAAGCCATGCTAAAGCCGGCGGCAAGAAATGGAATAATCCAATAATACCATAGGTGGGTAATTCCGCCGTACAAGGCGGCGTGCGCACACCAAAACTACGAATATCAACCGAAACCGGCGTATTGACAATCCCCGGCATAATCCGGCGGGGGATGACAACACGGGGATTGGGGCACGGCTTACCCGGAGCATCCTCGATATGCTCCCAGATAAGGGCACGACCATTAGGCACGGCATCAATGTTCAAAAATAGCAATGGTTCTGGAGCCTGGGCCGTTAAGCGTTCCAAGAGCACATCCTTGCCATAGTGGTCGATATGATTGACCCGCATAAACCAGGAATCCTCGGCATCGGTAACCGTTAACTTGCCTGGACAAAACTGCTGCAAAGAGGGATGGCATAGAGCCATATCGTCGGTTACCGGGTACAAACTACAGGTACGCGGAATCTCAAGATACCGGCATTCACCTGTCACCAGGTTCTCACCTAGCTCAAGCCGCCCGTCAGATTGGCGATGCACCTGCTCCAACATCTCGCTCTTGCCACCACCACTGGCACCCTCATGCATAATGACAGTCGCGTTATCATAAGGTGTCACCACCTTGACAGTGGAGCAATGCGTGGTCACCCACCCCTCACGCTCCCCCTGGGTCAACAACATCCCATAAATCCCCTTCTTCGCACTAGGACCAGGATAGAGATTGTAAGCAAAAACCTCGTGTAAGCCCTCCATCCGGTTATGGACAACTACTTGTTTACCCTCAAAGTGCGTATGGCGGAATGGTGGTGCAATATAAAGCATTGACTCCGGGTGAAAATCAGCCGGGATATCCTCGTAAGCGATAATGCCTTGTAATAACGCCAGGCTCAAGGCGAAGAAGCCGGCATTACGCGGCACAATCACCACGGAATCCATCCCCATCTCTTTCTGACCGGAGATAAAGCCAAACATCGCCAGGGATTGCCCTCGTAACCAGGAGAAAGTGTCCTCACGCAGAACCGCGAAATCCTCTCCAAAACGTTCCCGGAAGCGAGGCTTATCCGTCGGTAGATTGTCGGCAATCACCATACAATCCGGGTCACGGCGGCGCATATAGGGTTCAGGATAATTAGCGGAAATCCCGTTACGTACCCGGGACACAGTGGCCTCAAGGACCTGACCCTGTCCGGGAACATCATAAGTTACCTCGAAGTAATTCCGTCCCAACCCACCACAGGAGAGATTAACCAATTCCGTAATTGAACTGGCAACAGTAACGCTTTTACAGCCCTCTAACAGTTTCCGGGCATCCTCCGGTAAATTATATTTTTTCCACTTCATCTTAAGCCCTTCCTTTCCTTAAGCAGTTCCAGGAATTAAAAAATCATCTCCTCAAGTAAATCTATGTCCCCAGAACACGATCATCGAAAATGTCATTACCCTGGAACAGCCATAACTGATAGAGACGGCCTGACCTGGTCGCCCCTTATTTAAGCTTGAAAAGTTCGTTTACATAAACGGACCTTCCGGCAACAACAAACTTACCCCGTGCAAAAGCATCAATAGTCAACAAGGCTTCCGATTGCGCCGGGGTTAACTCAAACCAAGCGCCCCATATATGTTGTTCACGTAACAGACGTTGCAACATGCGCTCGGCCGCAATCGCATTATCTGCCACAAAAGTGTACAGCAACTCCAGTGGATACGGACTCCCCTCTTGTATCTCAACCAACACACCCTGCGGATTCCACGACTTCGCTATCCGGTAAATATTCGTATCCCCCATACGAATTACATAAACATACTTCGGAGCCTCTTCTGGGATATTGCTTTCAGAATCTCCCCAAGGCCGACCATTGATAACTACCGGCGTATCTTCCGGGTAAAAGGCCAGACCAGCAGCTAACGATAGCTGACCATCCTCTTGGAACCGGGATAAAAAGTTCCCCATCTCAGGACTTTTAGGATTATAATTAGCCAGACAGCCATACATCGCGGCTGAAACAGGAAGTACGAAGCCCTGGTCCTGTGTAAACTGGATATTCAAAGCCCAGGTTATCCGGGTATCATAGTGTACAGGCTCCAAATCTTCATACACCACCTCTTGAACCACGGTATCTCCGACTTTGAGATTTCCCTTACTTATATTAAGGCCGGTGAGCGTATAAAGTTCATTTGCGACCTCATCCATGATAGATTTAGCCTGTTCTATACACACTTCTTGGGGATGCTGCTCAAGATGGCGTAGATAAAACGTCAATTGCGTACAGTGCGCTAAACGACTACAGAGTGTAAACTCCAATGAGAAACTATGTTCAGAGACATTTGCTGTAGATTCCATATTCACCTCATATCATAAACGCGGCAATACGATACCTGTCTGGCCCTGGTATTTCCCCGCCTTGTCGGCATAAGAGACCTCACAAGGGGTATCACCCTCAAAGAAAAGGACCTGGGCGATACCCTCATTGGCATAAATCTTAGCCGGCAAAGGTGTTGTGTTACTGATCTCAATAGTAATATACCCATGCCAGCCAGGCTCCAAAGGGGTAAAGTTCGTCACAATACCACAACGCGCATAAGTAGATTTACCCAACACGAGGCCCGACACATTGCGCGGCATACGAATATACTCCAGACTGCGGGCCAGCGCGAAAGAGTTCGGCGGTACGATACACACAGCACCTTGAAAATCGGCCAACGCACGAGTATCTAAGTGTTTTGGGTCTACCACAGAGAGGTCACCAACCCCCGAAGTAAAGACCTTAAACTCATCCGCGACACGGATATCATAACCATAAGAAGACAAACCATAGGAAATTACGCCATTTCGCACCTGTACATCTGTAAACGGCGTAATCATCTCCTGTTGTAGCGACATCTCACGAATCCAATGGTCAGGTTTCAAACCCATAAAGCTTATCCACTCCTCACAGTACTTCTAACTTTAGATATACTACATCCGCTCTGGGGCATCCATCCCCATCAGATGCAAAACACGGGCCAAAACAACCTTCGCCGCACGCACCAACATCAAACGCGCCTTGGTTAACTCCACATCGCCCTCATCAAGGGAGATAATCCGGCACTCATGGTAAAAAACATGGAAAAGCGCGGCTAACTCAGATGCATACGTAGTCAGATGATGCGGGGCCAAGTTCTCAGCACTCAATGCAATAATATCCGGCAAGGCCACCATCTTGCGTATCAGGGCCAACTCACTGGGATGGGTCAATAGCGCAGGGTCACCCGTCACAAATGGGTCCAGGCCCTCCTCCTCGGCCTTGCGCAACACCCCGGCAATGCGCGTATGAGCATATTGCACATAATAAACAGGGTTGCGGTCCGATTGTTCAACCGCCAAATCCAGGTCGAAATCCAACTTAACATCCACAGTGCGGGTGAGCATCATAAAGCGAATTGGGTCAGGCCCCACCTCGTCCACCAACTCCCGCAAGGTAACAAACTCACCGGAACTCTTGGACATCCGGACCTCTTCCCCACCCCGTCGCAATGTCACCAGTTGGTATAAAACGAAAACCAGTCGCTCTACATCCAGGCCAATTGCTCTAGCCGCAGATTGAACCCGTGGCACATCCCCATGATGGTCAGCCCCCCAGATATAGACCGCCTTGTCGAAACCCCGCAAAGTTAACTTATCCCACACATAAGCAATATCCGACGCTAGATAAGTGGGCCGGTCTTCAGGGTCAGGAATTACCTGAGGAGAACGAATCAAAACGGCATCCTTCTCCAAGTCATCCGAACGGAACCACACGGCGTCATCGTGCTCGACCACATACCCGCTCTCCCGTAGCTTCTGCATCATTTCATCAAATATGCCCTCTGCATAGAGAGATTTCTCATGTCGCCAGGTATCAAAAGAAACCCGTAACTGGGCCAAATCATCCTGCACACCTTCCAGCATACGGTCAATACCCCAAACTGCCAATTCACGGACGGCCGCATCTGAGTCCAACTCCAGATAGTGAGGCCCACGGGCATCCACCAGCTCTTGGGCTAAAACCGTGACATAATCACCCGGATACCCTTTCTCTGGAAAGGGCATATCTACGCCCAACAGATTAGCATATCGCGATAGAATGCTGGCACCAAAGTTCCGTACTTTAGAGCCGGCATCATTAACATAATACTCACGGGTCACATCATAACCGGCGGCCTCAAACACCGAGGCCAACGTATCACCAAGCACAGCATTCCGTGCTGAACCAATGGTAATCGGCCCGGTGGGGTTCGCGCTCACAAACTCAACCTGTATGCGTTCCCCTTGTCCCAGGGTAATATTCCCCCAGCACTCACCAGCAGCCAAGACAACCGGCACTTGCCGGGCCAACCAGTCCGCAGAAAATTTCACATTAATGTAACCTGGCGGGGCTACCTCCACTTGTTCTACGAACTCGGCTTGTGGAATATGAGCAGCGACAGCTTTAGCAATCTGAATAGGGGCCTTGTGCAATACACGCGCCAGCCCCATACAAACCGGGGAGCCATAATCACCATGAGAATCATGACGACTAGGCGCAATAGGGATGAAATCAGGGACCTCAAAAGCCGGCAAATCACCGGCGGCTTGCACCTGCTCAAGTCCAGTCTTAATAAGTGCGGCGATCTGTTCACGGAGGGTCATTGTCTGTACCATAAAAATCTTCTTGCACTCCTTTTCCCGGCGACTTCAGGAAAAAAGTCACCAACCTCAACTTCAAAGTATACCATAAGAATAAAAGCCGGCAGCAAACCACCCCAGAGAAAAAATTCTCCCCATATTTAGAGTACTTTTAGCTCCGGCGCTACTTGGCAAACAAAAAGGGTGCAAGCCTACTTTGCTTACACCCCTGTAAAACACTGAATAAGCTAAAGTCTTTCAGGCTCTATGCACGCCCGGCACTGCGGAAAATCTCAATCTTGTGCTCGACAACAGCCTGCATCGCCTCAATACCAGGAGCGAAAATCTTGCGGGGATCGATCTGGTCAGGATTTTCCGCCACGAACTTCTGAATAGTGCGAATAAAGGCATTGCGAATTTCGGTATCAATATTAATCTTGCAAATACCACGTTCCACAGCCTCGGTAATCTGATGATCGGGAATTCCAGACGCACCATGCAATACCAAGGGGATATCTACACGCTCGCGAATCGCATCTAAGCGGTCGAAATCTAGCTTAGGCTCACCCTTATAGAAACCATGAGCATTACCAATTGCCACAGCCAGGAAGTCAAAACCACCATCCGCTACAAAACGGACACACTCATCAGGATCGCTCATAGTCGCCTCGCGCTCACTGACTACGACGTGTTCTTCTGCCCCACCGATCTTCCCGATCTCGGCCTCGACAGGGACACCAACGGCATGGCAGGCTTCCACGACTTTACGAACCTCAGCAACATTTTCCTCATAAGGCAGCTTAGAAGCATCACGCATAATAGATGTAAACCCGGCACGCAGAGATTGCATCACCACCTCAAAGCTAGGCCCATGGTCCAGGTGAATCGCAACCGGAACACTGGCCTCGGTAGCCGCTTTAGCGACAATCATAGGCAAGAATTCAAGACCGGCGTACTTAAGCGCGCCTGCGGAAATCTGAATCAGGATGGGTGCTTTCTGCGCTTCAGCAGCCCGCACAATAGCATGAGTAATTTCCAGGTTATTGGTATTAAAAGCCCCTACCGCGTACTTATTTTTCTGGGCATCAAGCAACAGTTCTTTACTGCTAACTAACATTTTGGCCTCCTAGGATATTAAAATATAATAGCTTGGCATAACACGTAAAAGCAGGGCGCGGCTATGCCACGCCCCATCTTTCTAAAAGGGACACAACATTTAGATTGTATCCAAGCCTAAAGGATTGTCCCGCTTTTTGGCAAGAAATCAAGTCCGGCTAAAAAAGTATAACTCTCTGTGTTGTTGCTCTACGCCCCCGTCCTCGGAGGTGTTTGCGCAGGGAATTATTTGCTCACAGATTTTTAATGCCGGTCCCACCAAACATAGATTAACGCCTCTCCACCATGCTCGTAATAATAAACATCAACAATATGCAGCCCGGCTTTGGGTATATCAACTTCATTACAATAATTTTGACTGGCGTCAGAAGGATGCCAGGCGTCCAACACCAACGTACCATCCACGAAGATTTGCACCCCATCATCGGCACGCGCGCAGAACTCATAGTTATCGGCATAGAGTTCAACCTGTCTGGCCCAATGCACACTGAAGAAATCCGCGGGGAAGTCCTTCATCGGTGCATCATTGTCCCACTCAAAACCGATATTCTCATCCATACGAGTAACCAAGGGATCACCACTCAGCCCTTGGTTATTATAGTACTGGCCATACCAAGCATAACCGGGCACATCAGAACCCGGCGCAGGAGTCGGCGTCGTTGTAGAAACAACCACAGGCGGTTCTGCCGGAGCATCACCTAAACGGGTAAATGAGAAATGTATTTTGGCAATATCCGCCTGGTCAAAGTAATCAAC
>JAFGKB010000145.1 GCA_016928755.1 Anaerolineae bacterium
CTTTGGGGAGCTGGTTCTGGAGGTCTGGCTGCTGTTGCTGCCGGGGGACGGGATATAGGCGCTGCTGGTTGCGGTTGAGATTGGCGAGTTTTATCATAAGCAGGTGCGCTGGCCGGAGCTTGTGGTTGTTGTATGACCGGAGATGGCCGTGTCTCCTGCGGTTTAGCGGGCTGTTCTTGTTGCTTCTTTACATAGTCACGGGCAAAGGCAGCCAAGGCTCGAATACCCTGCACGACCTGTTGGCGTACCTGTTCGTTAGGGACAGCTTCGAGCTTATAGTATTGCGTCCCATGCACACTAATGGCCCATTCTCCCGCCGGAGTTTGGTGCACAGTTAAGAGTGGCGGTGTAGAAGTCTGCCCAAGCTGTAGTCCCCCCGCACCATGACTCCCCGATATACTAACACCTTCAGAT
This sequence comes from Anaerolineae bacterium, assembly GCA_016928755.1. Taxonomy (GTDB): domain Bacteria; phylum Chloroflexota; class Anaerolineae; order B4-G1; family SLSP01; genus JAFGKB01. Next base: position 415 of record JAFGKB010000145.1, read on the forward strand.
TTGGGAGTATCTCGTCCAGATTTACCGAAACGGCGGATAAGTGTGATGGCTAACCAGGCCGATAAGCCAATAATAATCAGGATTACAATGGGCAATAACAAGGGTGCAAATTGTATCAATATTTCTACAGGTGATGTAGTGTCCATCCGACATCTCCTTTCTATCGCCCGGTAACCGGGCGTTCAAATTCTCCTACTAGGTGCACCTTCCAAGAGTGGGGTAACCGTTGTTCTAACCACACGGCTAACCGGAAGGTCATAGCTCCCCAGACAAAATATGCAGGGTCTTCAATATATGCAATCCGTAAGCAACGCAACCCGGCCTGCTGAGCTAGTGACATAAGTTGTTCTGGTGTATTCGCTAGGTAATGCACGGGAAAGGCGTCTTCAGCAGCGCGCCCATATAACTGGGGCACAATACGCTTTTGAAAAGATTCCATATGTGCTAATAATTGGCTTAGGCGTGGAATAGGATGCCGGGCATTGGGTGTCAGCAAGAAGAAACGTCCTCCCGGTCGTAACACTCGCGCGACTTCATGAAATAATGCCTGGGGGTGTGCTGCGTGCTCCATAACCCAGGAAGAGACGACCACATCAAAGGTTTCAGCCCCAAAGGGCAATAACTCAGAAAATGACAGACTGCGGGAAAACTCCGGCCGGCGGTGTTCCCGTAAAGAGCCAATATCCGGGTCGATCCCAAACCATCGGCCTTGTTGGTAAAGCCGCTCCACGATCCCGCCACGACCACAACCTAGGTCCAAGATCCTTGACCCAGGGGTGATGGCCTGCAAAACCTGGTTTTGGTAATAGGTAGTAGACGGCACCCATCCTGGTTTTAACGCAGCATAACGCTGACGGTAGTACTCTAAACGATCTAATGCAACCATATTTCTATTATATGGAGGAGTGCTTATAATTCAACTAAGCTAAATGCCGCAATAGCCGGGGTAGCAGTGCATTCCAGTCATAGGATGTGGCAAATGTATAAGTGCGTGCAGCACACTCCGCACGGGCAACCGTATCCTGGCAAAGGTAGATACAGGCATCGGCAAACTCGGCCGCAGTATCCGCAAGGAGCAGCGATTTACCGGCTTCCGGGAAACCCTCGGCCCCTAAACCGGTAGAGACGATGGCCTTCCCCATAGCCGAAGCCTCTAAAATCTTTAACCGGGTTCCGCCGCCTACCAACAAGGGCACGATGTAGACAGTTGCTGCGTTAATATATGGCCGTGTATCAGGTACCGATCCGGTGATGACAAAGCCGGGGAGGGCGCGCAAGGAGTCCAGCCGGGGATGGGGATGACGACCTACAACATAACAATGTGCATTTGGGAGCACAGCACGGATACGGGGCCAGACATCCTGGGCAAACCATAGGATGCCGTCTACATTGGGCCGGAAGTCCATCGTCCCGGTAAAGACAAAAGTGGGTTTTTCTAAAGGTAATTTCTCATTGTAGTTTGCATACTCGCTAACCGTGATGCCATTAGGCAGCAAGAGGGGGTTTATACCCGGCACAACCCGGTGCAAGGCGTCAATATCTGCTTGGGAGACGGCCATTACCATATCAGCATTTTGACATATAGCCCGCTCGAAGCGGCGCAACCGTTGCCACTGGATAAAGGAATATACAGCACCAGGCCAACGGCGTGGGTTACCGATGTCACTTAAGAAAGCGCGTTTTTGGAGTAAATACTCACAGTTGTGATCATCAAAGAGCACTTTCGGAGGGGCGGGATGTTTCCAGACTAGGTTGAGATAGGGGGTAAGTTCTAAACCCTCAACCAAGACCCAATCATAGGTATTCTGATTGAGCCAGGCTTCCGTTTGCTCTCGGAATGCAGAGCTGTCCAGCCGTAGCGCAAGGTCGGGGCGGCGGTCGGTCAATAATGCAATAACGCGCTCTTGAGTAGTCCGTACCGGTTGGGGCACAATTGCGACTTGGCTGACAATATCTTTTATAGCCGCCGGTGGCTCTTGCGGTTGGTCCGGCGTAGCAAAGGTCAAGAGTGATACCTCATGTTTGGCGGCCAATCCGCGCAAAATACCCCAATTGCGCAGGGCTGTACCCTGCCGGGGTGGATAAGGGACTTGTGGCGTAAGGATTAGGATTCGGGCCATATTTATTGCAAGCGCAAGCGCGCAGTCGCGCTGCCAATAGTTAATACAAGGTGGACTATTAACCAAATAAGGCTTATTATTGCGCCCCCGGCATAACCGGTGTTCAGACCGCTTAGAGATTGCCAGCCAAAAAGAATTATAAAGGGCAAAGCACCTAAGCCAATGCCACCAGCGACAAGCCACCAGAGCTTTTCACTATATCTCCGCCCCACCAAACGCCATACAATTTCGGCGATTAAGCCCCCGGCCAGTGGTGAGAGGAAGACGGTGAACCAACCTAACTGTGGTAATATAAAACCCGCCGGCACGGCCAGTAGTAGAGATACAACAGCAGCAATAATGTAATCCGTATTGCGGGCCTGTTCAAAACGACGTTTACGACCCTTTTTGCAATCAGGGCAAATATAGCCAACCGGAGTACGTTGCGCGCACTTCGGACAGATAGGGGTATTACATTGGTAGCAACGCAGTGTAGTCTCAACTTCAGGATGCCAATGACAATAAAGAATTTCCTCTTCGGTGTCGGTCATCGCAAATCTCCATTATGTGGGGTAAGGCGGTCTACAAGAGACTCAAAAAAACCATTCTTACTACGCAAACGTAGAAAACGGGCCACTTGAGGACTACGTGTGATTTGGACACAGTCGCCATCCAGTAACTCGCTAACTAAATGCCCATCAACTGTTAACATCCCTGGTGTCTCTGTGTGGACGACAATCTTCACAATACTAGAGGCATCTAGGACTAAGGGTCGTTCCATACTTAAATGGGGTGAGATAGGAACTAACAATAAATTATCGATCCAAGGGGGTAAAATCGGCCCCCCGACGGCATAAGAATAAGCGGTGGAACCGGTAGCCGTCGAGATAATCAGGCCATCGGCTACATAACGTGTCAAGAATGCTCCGTCAATATGCGCACTCAGGCGCACCGTACGGGCCAGGGCACCCCGGCTCACAACGGCATCATTTAAGCCTGAATCCTGGTAGATTTCCTGTCCGGCGCGCAACAGAGAGACTTGCAGCATCATACGTTCCTCAATCTCACCGCCGCCATTGAGAATTGCTGTCAGCATCTCCGGCCATTGGTCGGGCATACATTCGGTGAGGAACCCTACTCGTCCCAGATTGATGCCGATTAGGGGAATTTCCAGGGACGCGACAACTGGGATAGCTCTTAAAATAGTGCCATCTCCCCCCAGGGTAATCACTAAATCTGTCTCACTAATAGTCTGATGGGTATGTGCATTACTGGTAGCACTCACCCACGTCCCAATACCCCGCATTTCGAGCCAGGTAGCTATCTCTTCGGCCAGTGGCTTAGAGGTAGTTACCAGGGGATTAAAAAGCAGTCCCACGGTTTGCATATACATAGCTTCAATCTCTCAACTTAACCGCCGGGAAAGTTCATCCACTAGGGCTGCCTGGGAGATACTCACCTGCGCCCCATCTTTAAGGTCGCGGAGTATTACCTCACCACGCAAAGCTTCATCTTCCCCTAAAATAAGAGCAAAACGAGCGCCTCGTTTATCGGCCTGGCGCAGTTGTGATTTTAGGCTCCCACTCATAGCAATGTGTCCATTAATATCTGCGGCTCGGATTTGTACTAATAGTTGCATAGCCGGGGAGCGCATTTGCTTCCCCAAGAAGACGACAAACACCGGGGGCGCAGGAATAGGAGGAACAGCAACCTCCTGGGCCTTTAACAACATTACCACACGCTCTAAGCCTGTAGCAAAGCCCACTGCCGGTGTATGTGCCCCGCCGAGCAACTCAATCAAGCCATCGTAACGCCCGCCGCCACAGACAGCCGATTGGGCACCAATCCCCTCTGCCCAGACCTCGAAAACGGTCTTGGTATAGTAGTCCAGACCGCGGACCAGACGATGGTTAATCGTATACGGACGTCCCAGGTCATCCAGAAAACCACGCAAATCCGCGAAATGGGTAGCACACTCAGCACAGAGATGCTCCTGGATTTTCGGCGCGGCAGCGATGACCGGTTGGCACTGGTCAGACTTACAATCCAGGACCCGCAGCGGGTTCTGTGCAAGCCGGCGTTTGCAATTATCGCAGACTTCGTCAATGTGCTCCCGGTAATATTCAACAAGGACGTTCACATAGCCCGGTCGGCATTTTGGACATCCCGTGGAATTCAGTTGGAAGGCCAAATCTTTAAAGCCCAAACCGTTGTAAATATCCCAGGCCATCAGCATCGTTTCGAGATCGGCCAAAGGGGAAGGCGAGCCGATCAGCTCCGCGTTAAACTGGTGGAATTGGCGAAAACGTCCGGCCTGGGGACGCTCATAACGGAACGCCGGACCGATAGAGTATAATTTCACCGGCTTAGGCTCGACTTGCATGCCGTTCTCAATATAGGCACGCACTATGCCGGCGGTAAATTCCGGGCGCAGCGTAATAGAATTGTCCCCTTTATCAAGGAATGAGTACATCTCTTTCTCGACGATGTCTGTAACTTCACCCACACCACGGGAGAAGAGCTGTGTATCCTCGAAGATAGGCAGGCTTATGGGCTGGAAACCATACCCACGGGCAACCTTGGTCATATAATCAATAATGTAATCCCAATAGGGTTGTTCTTCTGGAAGAATATCCAGGGTTCCTGTTGGTCGTGAAAATTTAGTCATTTTGCACCTCGCTGAGGAAATTATATCTGTAAGCGCCTATAAGACAAGAGTTGATCATATAGGCGTTTCATTTCACTTGTGTTTCTCTCCCACTGGGAGGGATTGAAGGAGGCCCAAATTAAGGTTTATCAAGTGGCATGAAATCCAGGCTTCCTGTATAATTACTTTATATATTTGTACCGGTGTTTACACATTGTTCTATCTGAGGTAGATTGCGCGCTATGACTTGGAAACTATAAGCCATAGGGATATTAGGGATACTTCCGACGACCTGTAGATTATCACAGGTTAAGTGGATGGACGATAGCCGGATAGAGTGTCTGTACCATATCAATAAAGCAATTATGTATGAGGTGACCATGAATCTAGATCAAGTTATAGAAGCTATTGAAGGACAAATGATTACGAGCATTCCATATGCTCATATAGACCTGGAATTTGGTTTTGGGGCGGATTTGATGAGTGATGTTTTAGTCTTCGTAGCGAAAACTAAGACTATCATGATCACCGGTCTCACCAACCCCCAGGTAATTCGTACCGCCGAGATGGCAGATATACCGGCTATCATATTAGTCCGTGGAAAATATCCCCCAGATGGAACCATTGAACTTGCGGAGAAGGTCAGGATACCCCTGATTGTATCTCCTTATACAATGTATGAGACTTGCGGGATTTTATATGCGGCAGGGCTAAAAGGCATCGGTAGACTCCCCATAACGAGGCAACGATGAGCGAACAATTTTCCCAGTTTGCATGGATTAGTCCCGATGGCCCGGTGACTAAAATTCACGAGCTTATTCGTGAATTGCGGGTCACTCGGATAATGACGGAGCAGGTCCAGACACTTCCCCAAGACGCAACGATGCATGATGTCAAAGAGGTACTGCGCGAGGGTAAGATCTCAGGACTCCCCATTGTGGATGGCGAGAAAATGGTCGGGGTCGTTAGTGTGGAAGACCTGGTCCGGGCTATGGAGGAAGACGCGCTCGATGTGTCAGTTACCCAATTTATGACCCACGAGAATTTGATTATCTGTCATTACCAGGAACCCCTCATCGAAGCGCTCCGCAGGTTGGAAAGTAGCGGTGTGGGGCGATTGCCGGTTGTGGATTGTGACGGGAAACTTGTAGGGATTATCACACGCAGCGATGTGATGGCCGCGCTTATGGATGCGTTACAGAAAGTCTATAATGAGGTAGAGACATTAAGGGCACAGCCGCGCTATTTTTTCGAGGCGTTGCACTCAGATAATACCAGCCTTATTCTGCGTTATAGTGTTGTTAAAGGGGATTACACACATGGGGGAGAAGCTTCGGCTCAATTAAAGCGTGGGTTGCTACGCATTGGAGCTTCCCCTAAATTAGCCCGCCGGGTCGCTATCGCTACCTATGAAGCGGAAATGAATCTGGTTATTCATACTAACGCCGGGGGACATATCATCGCCGAAGTGCGTCCTGATCAGATTACGGTTGTCGCTCAGGACTCCGGCCCAGGCATCCCCGATGTGGAGTTAGCCCGGCAGCCAGGCTATTCCACAGCCTCTAGTGAAGTCCGCGCGATGGGATTTGGGGCCGGGATGGGCTTGGTAAATATAGATCGATGTAGTGATGCTATGGATATTTGGTCCGCAATGACCTTGGGGACCCGGGTGCAAATGACATTCTACGTCCCACCCGAAGAAGCCGACCGTTAGGAGTTTTA
>JAFGKB010000146.1 GCA_016928755.1 Anaerolineae bacterium
CTGCACCTAAGCTATAAGCGTTTTACGATTTCCTGTGCATATTTTGGAAAGTAGCGTCCAATTACAGTCAGGTCAAAGCTGCGCAAAATAGACTCTTTAGGCTCGCGTTCTAGCAGAAACTCAAAAGAGGCTTTAACTAATGTTTCAGGAGGAACCTTCGTATGGGTTAACCGTTTATAATCTGCCTTCTTCAGTGTGACACGGTGTTGGGTGCTGCTATATCCCTCTCTTACGGTGACATTGCATATATAGTGGTCGTCATATTCTATGGTTTGGATGGTTATAGTTGCCATAAATTACCTCTTTCTGGTTGTTATGGGTTAGAAATCGTTATTAGCTACAATACATCTAGTATAGCGTGAATTGACAGCTTGGTCAAAGTCCCTCTATCATGTTATCATGTTGACAGATCTAGATCCTTCGACAAGCTCAGGATGACGGGTCCGCTGGTTGTGCGCAGTCGAAACGACTCACGTTATCCGTCATGCTGAGCGCAGTCGAAGCATCTAGCCCTAATGCTCGCTGTGGACTGCCAAGTCCACAGCATTTGCCAGATATTCATACAACCTATTGATTATATCCTGCGCCCGCTTATACCGCAGTAACTCCTGATTCAAGTCCTTATAAACTTTCTCTTTAAGATACCGCGTCAGGTGTTTGCGGAAGCGTTTTACTCCCTGGTTCTCACCATAAAACGCTTCCATCATCCTGAGATGTCGTTCCATAACCATGACCCGTTCTTCTAAACTGACCGCGTCACGGTTCCGGCCTTGGAAGAACCAAGGGTTGCCCAATGCAGCCCTTCCCACCATCACTGCATCACAACCCGTATAAGCGCGCATCCGGCCCACATCCTCCCAGGTGAGTACATCCCCATTCCCTACCACCGGGATACTCACCGCCTGTTTAACCTCCGCTATCGCGTCCCAATCTGCCGGTTCATCGTATCGCTGCTCCCGATTTCGGCCATGCACTGTAATTGTCACCGCGCCGCTATCTTCGAGGATGTGAGCTATTTCCAAGTAATTATGGCTCTCGGCATTCCATCCCAGGCGAATTTTTCCGGTGATGGGGATTGTAAGTTCCCGGTTCAAACGGGTGAAGATTTCGGCGATTTTCTGGGGTTGGGTGAGCAGGTTGGCTCCAGCTCCCCTATTGACTACCTTGGGCACCGAACATCCCATATTAAGGTCAATGGAATCCACTCCCATTTCCACCAGGCGATGGGCTGATTCCACCAGTTTATCCACGTCCGCGCCTAATAGTTGCGTCATACGGGGTGTTTCATCGGGTGCAAAGTCTAGGATATGCATTGCGCGCCGGGCTGCATATAATAGGCTATCTGTATGGGCCATCTCAGTATAGCAGAGCGCGGCCCCGTATTCCCGGCAGATTTGCCGGTAGGGCCGGTCGGTGAATCCGGCCATTGGTGCCAGGATAATTTCTCCGTATACCGGGATATGCCCGATTTTAAAGACTGGTTCTTGATTGGTTGTATTTTCTGTGTTTAACATACTTCTATTGCTTATTGTCTCTCATTCCCATATAATGAGTCGTATTATAAACGATTTGGGCAAAGACCCTAGGATAGAGGGGGAAATATGTGTGGCAGGTTTACATTGAGTTTAGATTTAGATGATTTGATTGCGGTGTTCCCGGACTTCGTCTTTCCTCCTGATTTAAAACCGCGCTATAATGTCGCACCCACCCAGGATATTGCGGTGGTGCCTAATACCGGTGATCGGCAAGTCACGATGTTTCACTGGGGATTAGTGCCTTCCTGGGCTAAAGACACCGCCATCGGTGCCCGTATGATCAATGCTCGCTCCGAGACACTGGCCGAGAAGCCGTCTTTCCGTGCGGCGTATAAACGACGGCGTTGTCTTATCCTTGCTGATGGCTTTTATGAGTGGCGTAAGGCGGTAGGTCGCGGTCCCAAGACTCCTATGCTGGTAAAGTTGGCTTCCGGTAAACCTTTTGCCTTTGCCGGGCTGTGGGAGGTTTGGCGTCCCGATGATACCCCGATCTTTTCTTGCACGATTATCACCACGACGCCCAATGAGCTGGTGCAACCTATTCATGACCGGATGCCGGTGATACTGCCGCCGGCAGCTTATGATTTATGGTTAGCGCCGGGTGAGCAATCGGCTTCTGTATTGCAGTCTTTGTTAAAACCTTATCCTGCGGTTGAGATGGTGGCTTATGAGGTCTCGCGGCTGGTTAACAGCCCGCGCAACGATTCCCCGGAGTGCATTGTTCCGGTTGAAGCGCCTTAATTCTCAATCCAACTCACAGAGTATTCTGTGGAATCGTTAGGTGTAACTATCCCCGGATCGTCAATAACCCATTGGCCTTGCAATCCCAATTCTTGTGCTGTCAATTCAAAGTGATTCATGGCAATCCCCATATCCAGACGTTGGATATCTGCGATACCTACCAGCTTAAAGGCTAGTGTGTTGCCATAGCGACGGCTACGTTGTAGATAGAAATGCCATTTTGGCCCATCTTTGACAATGCGCCAAGGTTGCTTATTGGAGGCCGAGGGGCCTATTCTTACCATCTCCAGAGGTTCCGCATACGACCCGGCTTCCTCGGTTGTGATGGGTGTATCAAATGTGTCTTTGAAAAACAGTTGTTCCCAGGGGAGGCGTTTGACTGCGCCAATTGTCTTTCTGAAGCCCCCATTCCTGGCCCGTGGTTCATCCAGGATATATCCAGTAGCTGTCACGACCGGCACCGTCTCTGTATGGGTAGCGGAGACCTTCCTGGCAAAAC
>JAFGKB010000147.1 GCA_016928755.1 Anaerolineae bacterium
ATAAAACATCATTAAGGACCAACGGGACCGCTACAAGTGATATAATCCCCTTTTGTAACCAAGTCGTTTTCTCAAAATCAGCCTCGCTAGGCAATTCCAAGATTTGTGGAATATGAAGCGTCTCAAAACTTGAGAGCTTATCCAAAAACCACTTAAACGGCAATAATGACACGTAAGTCGAATCCGCATCTGTAGATACATGGTTATCAAGATACCACTCGTAGCATTTTTTGATTGTAACTTCATCGTCTTCAAGTAAAACAATGCAGCAGCGGTCTACCCCGGTAACTTTACCAATCACATCCAAGGCATTGACGATTTCGTTATCCAATGTATCCGGTGAGACGTTAATAAAACGGGTAGCGATGATGGCAACAACTTGTTCGATAATGGATTGCTGTGACACCGTATCACAAGAGATAACTTGGGTAGTACTACTACTATATGGCATGGAAGGATCTAACCTGGCCCTTAATCTAGCATTTTCTTGTCGTAACCGCGTAAGTTCTCGCCGGAGGTATCCCAGATCAGAATTGTCCTCTCCCGAGTTTGAAACGGCATTATTAATCTGAGATTGCTTAGCCATGCCCAATCATAACCCTTTGTTATTTTTATAGAGACGCTTACATTATAGCACGCTCACCCAAATAGGGCTAAGAACTAGAATACGCCTATGTATGCGGTCTTCTTCTAACTCACATCTATGTATTTTCTAAAATATGATATACTTAATTAATCATATGAAGTAAGGCAATGACTACTCAGATTAGAACAAGTAACCTTAGGGTTCTAACTCTATTATCGCATTGAATATGGAGGAGAAGATTCTATGAAACGTGAAACGCTATTACACCTTCTCGCCGTTGCACGAGGAGATGAACCTGCTGATTTGGTGCTACGGAATGGCCACGTAGTCAACGTTTTTAGTGGTGAGATTCTCGATGTAGATATCGCTATCGCGGGAGAATATATCGCCGCTGTAGGTTTGGACTATGACGGCAAGACAGAAATTGACCTCCAAGGCCAGTATGTTGTACCCGGATTGATTGATACCCATGTGCACGTAGAATCCTCTATGTGCAGCCCGCCACAATTCGCACGGGCCATAGTCCCTCATGGTGTAACGACGGTAGTCTCAGACCCTCATGAAATCGCCAATGTAGCAGGCTCTGATGGCATTCGCTATATGTTGGCCGCGTCGGAGGGATTACCTTTGACCGTTTTTGTCAACCTACCCTCTTGTGTACCCGCCACCCATATGGGGACGGCCGGGGCAAATCTGGAAGCCGAGGACCTGCTGGCAATGGCCGGATTACCGCGCGTGCTAGGGTTGGCGGAGTTTATGAACGTCCCCGGCGCAGTGCTAGGGCTACCCGGTGCTATAGAGAAAATCCTGGCTTTCCGGGATGGACATATTGACGGGCACGCACCAGAGATTACGGGGAAGTGGCTTCAAGCCTATATTGCAGCCGGGCCAGCTACAGACCATGAGAGCATGTCGGCGGGAGAAGCCCTGGAAAAAGTACGCCTGGGTATGTATGTGCTTATACGGGAGGCCACGGCAGCCAAGAACCTGAAGGCGATATTGCCGATGCTCACCCCAGAAAATGCCCGGCGGTTAGCCTTCTCCACCGACGACCGGCACCCGGCTGATTTGATTGACAAAGGCAGTATTGATAATAACTTACGCGAGACCATCGCCGCCGGGGTAGACCCAATCACCGCCATCCGCATCGCGACACTGAATGGCGCGGAGGCGTTTGGATTAAAAGACCGGGGGGCTATTGGCCCAGGTCGCCGTGCCGATATCGTGATCACCCCCACCCTGGATGACTTTTATGCCGCCCAGGTCTTTAGTGGCGGGCAGTTGGTCGCAGAAAACGGCAAGCCGGTAGGTACGTGGGTACTGCCCCAAGTGGACGAGAGCGCAGTCCGCAGCAGCATCAATGTAGATATGGAAAAGCTCTCTTTTTATGTCCCGGCTGCGGGTAAAAAGCTCCGCGTTATCGGCATTGTACCGGAGCAGGTAGTTACCAGCGAGCTAGTATTGGATGCCAAGATTGTAGATGGCGAAGCTGTTCCGGACACGGACCGGGACATTCTCAAACTGGCTATCGTTGAGCGGCACAAGGCGACAGGCAAGGTAGGGATCGGATTTGTGCAAGGGTTGGGTCTCAAACAAGGCGCTATCGCCGGGAGCGTGGGCCATGATTGCCATAATATCACCGTGGCCGGTGTAGATGATGCCTCAATGTACGCGGCTGTCAAAGCCGTTAAGGAATTAGGCGGTGGCTTGGTCGCCGTCATCGGAGAACAGGTCATTAGCAGTGTCCCCCTCCCTATTGGTGGGTTGATGTCCGACCAATCTGTGGAAACCGTCCGCCAACAGATGGATGCGTTATTGACCAAGGCCGAGGAACTAGGCTCACCCTTACACGACCCCTTTATGCACCTGGGCTTCCTGGCCCTGGAGGTTATCGGGAAACTCAAGCTCACGGACCAGGGCTTGGTAGATGTCGATAAGTTTGACTTTGTACCACTCTGGGTGGAGTAGAACTTAAGATCTGTAAGAGAATAATTTCCCGTGCCAACGCCCCCGAGGACGGGGGCTTAGAGCAACAACACGGGGAGTTATATTCTTCTAAACTCTTAGCGATCAAGATCTATAAACCTAACCAATATTAGATACACCGCAGTCACTTGACAAGGTTGTCAGGTGACTGCGGTTTTTTATTTTTACAGAAATAGAACTTTATAAGACTGTTTTAAGGGATTATTAACTTTTTATTGGCTAATTTAGGATGTTCATGATTTACAATAAATATAAAGGGGGAATTGAGGCTAATTCTAAAGTTAAGTAAGGAGATTTAAGGATGAAACACGAAGCCCTGATACGTATGGCAAAGGGGATAGGCTTAAGTTTAGTATCCCTGCTCGTGTTGAGTGGGTGTCTAACTATTCGCACCTTGGATCAACCAACTACAGCGCGTACCGGCGACGTAATCGAGACATCCATTGTAGCATATTCCACATTCAGCAATTTCGGGATTGGAGCCTACTCCCCTTATGTGGGAATACATCTCCCGGAGGGCTGGAGCGTGGTCACGCCTGTCACTTACACAGGCTTCTATACCGGGACACTGACATATAATGCAGATTTAGCTGCTGAAATGGAAACCCTTAGTTCAAAGCCCGGCTATTACTGGTGGGTTGGAAAGGGAGACGCCCACGACCCGGTTATTATCGCGCAACGCTCTAACGGCACAATACATATACAGACGAACCATCGCCCTGGTGTCTATTATCTTGACTATATTACTGCCGATAACGGCCTGATATTCGGGGGTTTGAGCCACGGCGACTTACACAGCAACATCCCGATTACTGTAACCGATAGCTACGGCGCCGGTTGGAACCCTTTTGCAATTGGCCCAATTTGGACATCACCGGGCCACACGTTCACAGTTTCAGAACGCTTGATTAACCTGGGGAGCCAGGTTGATGTGTTCCAACTCACCGGCGATTGGAATGCAACCTTCTACAGCGGGACAACGCCCATCACCCAGACCCCGCCTATCAGCCCCTATGCAACGATACCCTTAAGCATAACGCTTCTCGTTCCCGATGGGGCAGGCATCACAGAGGATTGGGTCACGCCCTATATCACGGCCACGTCAATCCTATCACCGGGTAAGAGCGCGTATGCGAGCTTTGATGTGCGCGTAGGTGAGGTGTTATTGATTGATAATGACAGCAACACCCCGGATGTACGGAACATCTACACAGAGACGCTGGACGCCCTAGGCATCCACTACGCCATCTGGGATATGTCCACCCTGGGCAAAGCACCCAACCTTAACACCCTGGAGCAATTTGACGC
>JAFGKB010000148.1 GCA_016928755.1 Anaerolineae bacterium
AAAGTGCAATGCACCCGAGATAAGGCGACAAAAGTGTTGGGTTGCCACGTTATTCAGGTGCAACGCACTTAAGAAAGTGCAATGCACTCAGCGGAGACTTTTATAGTTTTACACGCCCCTGAGGACGGGGGCGTGGAGCAATATTAAAGTGCAATGCACCCAGTTTCGAAGGAGGAGTATATGGTGACAGAAAAACGGGGGGTACGGGCTGAGGATCTCTATGCTTTAGAATTAGTACCAAATCTGGAGATTTCGCCAGATGGTAAATACGTGGCTTATACCGTTCTGCGCGTGGATGGCAAGAAGACGGAGAAGAAGTGCTGCAATCTCTGGCTTGTGGCCACGGATGGCGGAGAACCGCGCCAGTTTACGTTTGGCGATCATGTGGATACTACACCCCATTGGTCACCGGATAGCTCTAAAATTGCGTTTCTATCCAATCGCAGAGACGAAGCGCAGCCCCAAATCTACATTATTTCTATGGCCGGCGGCGAAGCACAACCACTGACAGATATGAAGGGAGCGTTCGGCAAGTTTGCGTGGTCCCCCGATGGCTCGAAGATACTGGTCCAATTCCGCAAGAAGGACAAGGAAGTCCTGGAACGCGAAGAAGATGAGAATAAAAAGAAGTTAGGCGTCGTCTTCCGGCATATTGACCGGGCACAATACTCTATGGACGGCGAGGGCTATTATCCCAAGGAACGTTGGCACCTATGGATTGTTGATGCGGAAAGCGGTGCAGGGCAGCAAATCACGGATAGCGCGGTTCACGATGAGGCTGCGCCGTGCTGGTCACCAGATGGCAAGCAGATAGCCTTTATCTCCAACCACGCACCGGACTCGCATTTAGACCCGGATGCCGATGGTGTTTATATAGTACCAGTCGAAAGTGGCGAACCCCGCAAGTTAAATGCGCCGGTTGGTCCCAAAGACCTGGCCAGTTACTCACCGGATGGGAAATGGATTGCCTATATCGGGCAGGAAGGCCGTGGGAAGTGGTGGCAAAACGACAGTGTATGGATTGTGCCCACGGATGGCGACGGAGCAGCCCGTGATTTGATGGCGGCCCACGACCTAATGGTCTCGGCTTTCACGACTAATGACGCCGGCTCGGCAACCTTAATGCCACCGGTATGGTCAAAAGATAGCCATTGGGTGACAGCCCAAATCAGCTTGCATGGCAGGACAACGCTCCATACTGTATCCCTGGAGACCGGGGAACTGAACACACTTATCGAAGGGGATGGTGTAGTGGGGACCCATAGTATGGACGCAACGCAGAAGAAACTGGCCTACTTCTACGGGAGTATGACAGACCCGGTGCAAATCTGGCTCTATGATATGGAGAACGGGGAAAAACAGCAACTTACCCACCTTAACCAGGAGCTACGGGAAGTATGGGATTTGGGAGAGCTTGAAGAAGTGTGGATTGATGGCCCAGATGGGGATGATCTGCACGGCTGGATCCTCAAGCCGCCGGGCTTTGATCCCCATAAGCAATACCCCTCCATCCTGGAAATCCACGGCGGGCCTATCGCGCAATACGGATATTTCTTTATGCACGAGTTTTATTACCTGGCGGCGCAAGGTTATGTCATTCATTTCTGCAATCCACGAGGGAGCCTGGGATATGGGGAAGCCTATATCAAGGCGACCAAGGACGGTTGGGGCGCGGAAGATTACGCCGATGTGATGGCCTGGACCGACTATGTGGCCGCCCTGCCCTATATTGACAATACCCGGATGGGAGTCACAGGCGGGAGTTATGGCGGCTACATGACGGCCTGGATCATAGGCCATACAGACCGTTTTAAAGCAGCGGTGGCACAGCGGTGTGTGAGCAACCTGGTGAGTCTATGGGGTTCGAGTGACGGCAACTGGGTATTCCAGCGGCACTTCGGCGATAAAGCACCCTATGAGAGCATAGAGAGAATGTGGGCGTGCTCACCAATGGCCCATATCGGCAGTGCCAAAACCCCCACCCTGATAATACACAGCGAGAACGATATGCGCTGTCCCCTGGAACAAGGCCAGCAGGTATATATTGCACTGAAGAAGTTAGGAGTAAATACAGAGCTGGTGCTTTTTCCCGGAGAGCCGCATGGCTTATCACGGACGGGACGCACCGACCGGCGGGTAGCAAGATTGGAACATATATTAGAGTGGTTTAAGCGGTATTTGTAACGCATAGTTATAGACTACAAAAGTCTTAGCGGGTTATTGCACAGCAGAAGCCTATCCTAATGGATAAGTTGCAACCTAAGCAGGAACCGATTAAAACTTTTGTAGTCTTGGAGTAGTTTCCTCTTGACTTTTGCCGGATTTATTCTATAGTGTGAGATTGTATAGTCCCATTCATTTATTTTAATTGGTGGATATGCAACACAAAGCACGACTCATCACGCGCAGTATTTTTGTCATTATTTTTATAATCAGCATTGTCCCAAGCAGCCCCACCCTGGCCAGCAGTGGTGTGTTTCCCGAAGATTTGACCCTACGGGAATATATCGCTAAGCCAGGGGATACGCTGTTCTCTATTTCCTGTGCCACTGGTGAGAAGCTCAGTATGCTGTTGTGGCGGAATGGAATCTCCAACCCCACCGAGCTACGTCCAGGGCAAAATCTACACCTGGCCCCGGCACCGGTAGCAGTTGATCTGTCAAATTGGACGGTGCACGATGTGGCCCTGGGCGAGGAGCTATCAAGCCTGGCCCGGCGGCGCAATATCACCTGGGAAAGCCTCGCACAGGCAAACGGACTCCTAAGCCCCCGTGCACTGAAGGTCGGCCAGACCATCAAGTTACCCGGCGAAGTACCATCAACAACCTATGCAACAGCCGGCGTCACACCGCTGGTTTCTGCGCTGCGTCACGATGTCCCCCTCTGGGAAGTGCTAAGACTAAACCCCAACCCGGTCTACCGGGGAGCAGGGGTACTGATTCCCTATGCAACCGAGAGCGAGCCAAGCCTACCCTACCCGCTCAAGGCACTGGAGATCTCGGCGGAAAGTGTAGTGCGGGGACAGACGCTGGTCTTGGGATTGGAAACGGGAGTACCGGCAGAATGTACGGTAAGTTACCTAGGGAAGACAGAGCCTTGTTATAACGAAGACGAGACTCATCTCTACGTAATGATCGGGACCTCTCCATTAGAAGCAGCCGGTGAGTATGAAATGACGGTACACCTTGAGTATGGTGAAGGACAAACAGATATTACGTTACCGTTGCTACTGGAGGCGGGAGCTTACGGGCGACAATGGATTAATCCCCCGGCATCCCTTAGTTTACTCCTCAATCCCGATGTCTACTTTGGCGAGCTAAATTCATTAGACCCTTACCGGGCACTGCGGACACCACGCCGTTATTGGAGCTTGCCGCTGGATTTGCCATTTAAAATCCGGCCCTCTATCTCCGCCGGCTTTGGCGATAGCCGTTCCTATGCCGGCATGTTCGAGACCTTCCATTCCGGGATTGACTTCCGGGCCTGGACCGGGGTCCCGATTTATGCACCGGCAGATGGGATTGTGGTAATGACGGACACTTTGCAAGTACGGGGCAATGCGGTTATCCTGGACCACGGATGGGGCCTGATGACGGGGTATTGGCATCTCTCGAAGATCGTGGTCGAAGAGGGACAAGCGGTACAACGAGGTGAGATTATCGCATATGCCGGTAACACGGGGCTTTCGACCGGAGCACACTTGCATTGGGAGATGTGGGTCAACGGAGTCTCGGTGAACGGGTTGCAATGGATTGATGAGGCGTGTTTCGGGGAGGTTGTTTTTGAGCCGACTGAGGAGATTTTGATCACGGCCCCCCGGAGTAAAACGGTGATAGGGTTAGCAGAGTAAATAAGCGTTTTGAATTGTGAAGGGCCTGCCGGCATATGCTGGCAAGCCCTTTTTTGTTGGGAGGAGACACGGAGGATTTTTTAACAGGATTTACAAGATTTTTAGAACACGGATTTACACAGATGAAACGGAT
>JAFGKB010000149.1 GCA_016928755.1 Anaerolineae bacterium
AACTTCCCGGAGGGTTTATTGATTCTGGGCTGAGTAGTAACCTTCTTTGGTGTAAGTGGTGGGCTATAGAGTGACTTAAGAGAGACGTTTGTGATCTTATAACTCGGAAAGTGTGCGTTGTAAGATATTGACACGGGCCAGGGATTTACCGGCCCCCACCGCTACACAGGCCATCGGTGCATCGGCTACGTAAACCGGGACCCCGGTCTCTTCTGTTAACAACTGGTCAATATTACGGAGTAGAGACCCACCGCCGATCATCGTCATACCTCGGTCGATAATGTCAGAGGCTAACTCTGGCGGTGTGCGTTCTAACACGGATTTGACCATCCCCACAATAATTGTCAAAGGTTCTTCCAGGGATTCCGCTATATCATCACTGTTAATCTCTACACTTCTTGGCAGGCCACTTACCTGGTCACGGCCTTGTATCTCCATGCGCAGTGGCTCTTCCAGGGGCAATGCCGAACCGATACGGATCTTGGCTTCTTCGGCTGTGGGTTGCCCGATCATCAGGTTGTATTTACGGCGTACATAGGCGGCAATGGCCTCGTCTATGCGCACGCCACCAACACGGACAGCAGCAGAAGTTACGACACCGTAGACTGATAGCACGGCGGCCTCACTGGCCCCGCCCCCCAGGTCAATCACCATATGCCCGCCTGGTGTGTGGATGGGCAGACCCGCCCCAATGGCACCGGCCAGGGGTTCTGGAATCAGGTAGGCCTTGCCTGCGCCGGCATCTTGGGCGGCTTGTCTCACTGCACGGCTCTCAACTTGGGTGACCCCAAAGGGAACAGTTATCATAACGTGGGGTTTAAATAACCGGAATCGCCCAATCGCCCGGTTGATAAAGTGTGCCAGCATCTCCCGTGTTACCCGGTAATCGGCAATAACGCCGTCCCGTAAAGGACGGCGTACCTGGATTGTTTCTGGGGCGCGGCCTATCATAGCGCGCGCCTCTTCGCCGACTGCGACTACACTACCGGTGTTAATTTCTTGGGCCACAACAGATGGTTCTTGTAAGACAATACCCCGTCCTCTTACGTAAACTAATACGTTGACGGTGCCTAAGTCTATGCCTAATTCTTCTGTAAATAATGGC
This sequence comes from Anaerolineae bacterium, assembly GCA_016928755.1. Classification (GTDB taxonomy): domain Bacteria; phylum Chloroflexota; class Anaerolineae; order B4-G1; family SLSP01; genus JAFGKB01. Next base: position 1,106 of record JAFGKB010000149.1, read on the forward strand.
ATGAATTATCGTGCCTCGTTTTTTTTAAAGGTAAAATAAGCACCAAATTTACTTGTTGCCTATTTGACTCGATTAGCTTGATGATACCTGAACTTGCTGTTTTGTCCAATAGTATCAGCTTTGTAAGTCCCATTGTGTTTATTGGTTGTCTGACAATATCTTTATGATCGAAAATTTGTATACTTTTCTAAGTTTGGTATACTTATAGTTAACGTATTCAAGGGGAGTATAAAGTTGTCAAGAAGAGGATTTGTTGCGCGGGTTGTTGGTGTTGTTATTGATGCAGAGTTTCCTTCAGGCGATCTCCCTAGTATTCATCATGCTTTGCTCGTACAGCGGGATGATGAGTCTGAATTAGTTATAGAGGTTCAAGAACATATTAACCCCCACACTGTAAGAACTATTGCGATGGGGGGGACGGCTGGACTACGTCGGGGCTTACCGGTTGTGGATACCGGGGCGCCTATCTCTGTACCGGTGGGCCAGCAAGTTCTCGGACGGCTCTTCAATGTGCTCGGTGAACCTATTGATAATCTCCCCCCTATCCAAGAAGGCGAAAGACGTTCTATCCATGCCGATTCGCCACCGTTACAAGAACAACGTGTTGTTAAAGAACCTTTTATCACGGGTATCAAAGCGATTGACCTTTTGACGCCTTATCCTCGTGGTGGGAAAATCGGACTTTTCGGTGGTGCCGGTGTGGGTAAGACGGTACTTATGATTGAGTTGATGGGCCACACTATCCGGGACTACTCCGGTATCGTATTGTTTGCCGGGGTAGGGGAGCGGAGCCGTGAGGGCAACGATTTATGGCTCGATATGCAACAGAGCGGCGTTATGGGTAATACGGTCCTCGTCTTTGGTCAGATGAATGAGCCGCCTGGGGCACGTCTTCGGGTCCCCTTGACGGCCCTGACGATGGCTGAGTATTTCCGTGATCATGAACGCCGGCAAGTATTGCTTTTTATTGATAACATCTTCCGTTATATCCAGGCCGGTGCGGAAGTTTCTGCACTATTGGGCCGTTTGCCCAGTGCTGTCGGTTACCAACCAACCCTTGACTCGGAGATGGGAGATTTGCAAGAGCGGATAACAACAACCAGTCATGGGAGTGTGACATCTATCCAAGCCGTTTATATCCCGGCAGATGATTTGACCGATCCGGCGGTCGCAGCCACGTTCTCACACCTGGATGCTTCCACCGTACTCTCCCGGCGACTGGTGAGCCTGGGACTCTACCCGGCCATTGACCCCTTAGCTTCCACCAGCTCCTTGTTGACGCCGGCGGGGGTCGGGTACGAACATTACAATACTGCAATGGCGGTTCGTGCGTTATTGGCCCGTTATGAGGCTTTGCAGGATGTAATAGCGATTCTCGGTATTGAAGAACTGAGCGAGGCCGATCGTACCGCCGTCCATCGCGCACGCCGGATACAACGGTTCCTAACGCAACCGTTCTTTGCCTCGGAGCATTTTACTAATATGCCAGGACAGAGTGTGTCCTTGGCCGAGACCTTGCGTGGTTTTAGTGAGATCTTAGACGGTAAATGTGATGCTTTACCTGAACAGGCGTTTTATATGGTGGGCACGATTGGACAGGTAAGAGAAAAGGCTATGCGTCTGGAAAAGGTCTCATAGATGTGTGCGGACAGGCTACATCTCGTTGTATTAAGACCTGGTGAGACTCTACTAGATGTCTCGGAAGTGCGGCGCGTGCGTCTGAGGTTGCAAGATGGGGGTTGGCTTAGCATTTACCCGCTCCACGCCCCTATGATCGCTGAGACGCTGTCTGGTCCGGTCTATTATGTGCTGGCCGGGAAGGAAAAATCAGAGGTTGTAGCCGCCGGTATATTGCAGATTTCTCATAACACCGTCACAATATTGACCAGTGGGTTGTTACAGGCCGAGGCTGAGTCGGATATACAAGAAGAAACAGTACGTTTTGACCGCCTGGCCAAAGCTCTGATGGTGGCATTACAAGCTGACCCCGGTGGGGTTGTGGAGTCTGGCCTTGAAGAGTCCTGACCGGCAAGAAAACGGCGCTGCCAATTCAGATGTTCAAAGTAGGCGACAATCCCATTTAATGGGTGAAATTGCCGAGGCCACAACTTTAGGATGGAACCTGGCTATTCCGATCTTCGGTGGCGTATTGTTAGGCCATTTCCTGGATAACTATTTCCAAATGGGGTATGTTTTTACCGTGGGTTTGTTATTTACAGGTGTCGCCGCCGGTTTTTATAATATCTGGCGCTTTGAGCGACGCTTTGCGGTACGCCAACGTGAAAACATTGAGGAACCGTTTTGATGGTTATCTTGTGGGTCTTGGCCGGGGCTGTTTTGGGGTGGTTTACGATTTACTTCCAGATATGGAATGTAGCGCAACTTGGGCCACATACGACCCCCAATGTCGCTTTGGCCCTGGTCATTGGAGGTGCCCTAATTCGCTGGACGCTGGTCGCTGTCTTGTTTTGGGCTGCACTCCAGGTAGATGTAGTGGCTTGTCTGCTGTCTTTTATCGGCCTGTGGGTGGCTCGCTGGTGGATGGTATGTCAGGTGAATGCCGGTAGAAACTTTAAAGGTCTTGGATAGGGTCTTATGTTCTTAAGTAAGATGGAGTTGATGTTATGGGTGTTGAACCTAAAGATGTAATTCATTTATTTGGCAATGTCTGGATTACGGATACTGTGATTTCCACATGGATTATGATGGCTATTATCATCGGTGCTGTGCTTGTCCTCCGTAAGCGGCAGCCGGTAGCCCTGGAGATGTTAATCGACTTCCTGACCGATACTATTGCGGATGTGATGGGACCGGAATTGGCCCCACGTTACCTGCCGTTTTTAGGTGCATTAGCCATTTTTATTGGTGTTGCCAATGTTATCGGTGTGATACCAGGAATAGCATCACCCACGCGGGATATTAGCACACCCTTGGCCTTATCCCTTGTGGTTTTCTTTGCGGTGCACTTCTACGGTATCCAGGCTAAAGGTGTGGGGCAATACTTAAAAGATTTAGCTTCACCGCTGTATTTAAGTATTTTAACTTTGCCCTTGGAAATTATAGGGCAGTTAAGCCGAACCCTTTCCCTAACATTGCGGTTATTCGGTAATATCATCAGTGGCGAGTTGGTGGTGGCGGTTATCTTTTCCTTGGTGCCGCTTGTAGTGCCCTTGCCGATGGTAGGGTTAAGCATGTTTACGGGCCTTTTGCAGGCGTATATTTTTACAGTTTTGGCGACGGTTTACATCAGTGCTGGTGTAGAAACGAAAGAATCCTAGTTGGAGGTAGTTTTATATGGAGTACTTAGATCCTGGTACGCTGATTACGCTGGTGACAATTCTTGTCTCTGGTTTTGGCATTGTTGTTGGTACGCTGACCCCGGCGATTGTCGAGGGCCGTACAGCTTTAAAGGCTATTGAGGGGATGGTGCGCCAACCGGAAGCTTCCGGTGATTTGCGTACCACGATGATTATTGCGATGGCCTTGTTAGAGTCAACTGCTATTTATACGCTGTTGGTAATCCTGATTTTGATATTTGCTAATCCGTTGCTCGACCGCTTCTTCGGATAATAGGGTATCTGTTATAAATACCTGGTGCTTTCTGTTTTATTCTCTTATCTAATGCAAGTTGCCATCTGCTTAGATTTGGCCGGTTTCCGTTGCTCAAGATTGCTG
>JAFGKB010000020.1 GCA_016928755.1 Anaerolineae bacterium
CCCACCCCGCGCACATTTAAGACATATTGTGGATGGGAGGGATCAGGTTCCACTTTACGGCGCAGGCGATGGACATACCATTTAATAATATCGCGGGCTTCATTTTCATTTTCGCAGTCATAGCCCTGGGCCACACGAACGAGTTCCGGAGGTGGCACAACCCGGTCTGAATTATGCAATAAATAGGCCAATAGTTTAAATTCACGGGGACTTAGGTCAACGGGCACATCATCAATAGTAACCTGATGTAATTCATTGTCGATAGTAAATTTACCGCAACGGAAAATATGGGAGTCTTGATCAGAAGGTTTTATTAAACGTTGGCGACGCATTAGAGCATCATTAATCGCACGGCGCAGTTCTTCCGGGTCAATGGGTTTTAACAAATAACCATCAATCCCTTCATGAATGGCGAATCTGGCAGAATCCAGGGAACCATAAGCCGTAAGGATAATTACAATGGATTGTGGCCAACGCCACTTAATGGCTTGCAAAACACGCAAACCGTCTGTACGACTGCCAAGTTTGAGGTCTAATATTACCAGATCAAAAAACTCATCCCGAAGCAAATCCAATGCTTCGTCACCATTCTCAGCAGTGACAACTGTGAACCCAGATTTCTGCAAGGTTTCATCCAGGAAAAATCGGATATCCGCTTCGTCATCTACTACTAGAGCACGTAATACCTCTGTCATATAAGCTCCTTCAAGAATAAATCACGGATTATAAGGATTACACGGAATTCACGGATTAAGAATTATTACAATCAATGATTACCTTAATCTATCTCCGGCCGGGAGCCAAACCGTAAAAGTACTCCCCACTCCTTCTTGAGTCTCAACTTCGATTTTACCATTATGATTTTGGACAATATTGGAACTAATGGTCAATCCCAAACCGGTACTTCTAGGCTTAGTACTGTAAAAAGGCTCGAAGATATGGGGCAATACCTCGCCAGGTATTCCAATACCCTTATCAATAAACACTATCTTAATACCAGGGGGGACCTCTGTATGAGTGGTACGGACAAATATCTGTCCCCCGCCGGGCATAGCCTCCATAGCGTTGAGCAACAGATTAAGGCAAAGCTGTGAGATAGCTTCCGGCTCAACTGTTACTTCAGGTAAATCAAGGTCGGGCTGCCAAAGAACCATAATTCCTAATTCTTCACGCTGAATACGCGTGAGTTCAATAACTTCCTCCAATAAAACATTAATCTGTACCGATACTTTGGCATCACTTTCTACTTGATAAAAGTTGTTTAAGCGAGAGACCAATTCAGCAATACGCCGGACATTCTGTTGGGCAACGTCCAGGTAACGGGTCACAGGGCTATCAGGATCAAGGGCCTCAGTCGCCAATCCCAAAAAACCCAAGACGGATTGTAATGGGTTGTTGATTTGATGTGCCAAAGCCGCCGCCAATTTCCCTGTCACCATGTGCCGGTCAGCTTGTGCCATCTTGGCCTGCATAAGCTTCTGGGATGTAATATCCCGGCAGATGCAACCGAGCATAAAACCCTGCTCAGTAGGGATAGGAAATACTAAAGATTGTAAAACGAGCATTCTTCCATCCGAATGAAGTACTTCAGTTTCTTTAAAAGTATTTAACCAGGGAGCCTCACCGGTGACCTGCAAACGGCATAGTTGGCTCTTTACTTGTATTATTATCTCCGGGTTTTGTTGTAACACCGGACTTATTTCGAGCATGACCTCACCAATAGGCCGGTTCACCACTGCCGCATATTTCAAGCCGGTGATCTTCTCCTGACCAAGGCTCCATTCAATGATTTTGCCAAGCTCATCACATAAAACAACGCCATCACGGGAATTCTCTAAAAAGCCCTGTAGCTTACCCTGGCTTTCACGTAAGGCCATTTCGACTTGCTTTTGCTCGGTGATATCTGTAAAAACACCCAAAGCTCCAACAAACCGGTCGCCTTCAAACAAGGGATGAGCACTAATCACAACAGGGATTACCCGTTTATCTTTGGCCAACAGAGCCGCTTCATAGTGACCGGGGATACCGGCAATGCGATTACGCATTTCGGATTTAACTTTTTCTATAAATGCGGGAGCAATGATGTCCATAAGAAACATACCGACAAGTTCTTCCGGTTCATAACCTAACATAGCGGCAGCCTGGGGATTTACAAAAGTAATTATGTCATTGATATCTTTCAAGATAATGCCATCCAACATCCCCTGGACAATGTTCTCATTAAAACTACGGAGCTGGGCCGTTTCTTCATACAGCCGGGCATTCTCAATAGCAATAGCCGCCGTCGCAGCCAGTGGCTCTATCAATGTCAGGTCAGTTTCGGTAAAGCGATTGACCGCTTCATCTACAATTTGAAGCACGCCTATGATTTCCCTTTTGACAAGCAAGGGCACACACAAAATAGAACGCAGCAATAAACCGGCCCGCTCTGATACGTCGGGAGAGTAACGGTCATCAGCCATAACATCGGATACAATCAAGCTTTGTCCAGAACGGGCAACCCAGCCGGCAATACCACGCGACACCTCCATACGCCAGCCTTGTACAACCTTACGTCCAAGGCCAGTGGCATACGCACAAATAAGCTCTTGCCGGTCAGGGCTTAGTAACCAAATTGACGCGCCCAAGACCTGCATCAAGTTACGCACTTCTTCCAAAATCGTAAAATAGAGTTGCTCTATATCGAGAGTTGAAGACAATATACGAGTCGCACGGTTGAGTAAGGCTAATTCCCAATTCCGCCGGCGCAGTAAATCAGAGGTAGCCCTAAAATGTTCTGCTTTTTCAGCCGGTGTGGGCTGTTCTATCAAATTATGCAGCCAGCTCTGTAGCTCGGTGGCCTGACCATTAGCTTGTGGAGCGATATGGGGCGGGATATAATAATGATTATCAAGCCAATTAACACCAAGGACAATATGGAAATGAGTGCGCAACACATCCAAAAGCACAGCAGGAGGAAATAAGAGCCGATTATAAAGACAGAGTAAGGTGCAACGAGAGTGGGAGGTCCAACGCTCTAATTCGCGTTCAAAATTAAAAGTCCGGTTTTTATAAGATAAAATCCAGGAGCGATTATCCACAATACGGATATCTGAATAACCGGCCTGGCGAGCCGCAGTGGCTTCTTGTTCTAATCGCCGGATTAAAGCAGCGAAAGAGAAAGATTCTGGTCCTTGTAAAACCTCCGACACCGGAAGAACCGAAAACTGTCCAGGTTGCAGAAGGTGGTCATCAGAAATACCCAAGGTGGCTAACAGAGCTTTGGATTGACCAAATCTCGCATCTGGAATAATATCCGGGGTAATATATAAGATTTTCTCACCCAGTTTTAGCCCATCACGCAGGAAAGACTTAAGGACCGTATCACGTTCAGATTGGTATTCATACAGATGAGCGATATGGTCTCCTGGGATAAGGCTGTTAAAGGCTATTGAGAAATGTGTCATTCAATCACCATCACTATACCAACGTAATTGCAACTAAAACCTATCTCAAGTATAGAATACATTTACTAAACGGTCAACCTCTTCAATGTGAGGGTGAAGTTTTAAGATGAGAAGTGAATTATGATTATGATACTATTTGATTAAAAAGCACACCATACATGTTTATATCCAGAGGAGAAAAACATAATGAAGATAAGGTCAATTACAGTATTTTCATCAAAAAATACGCTTACAACAGACTATGGTTTGAGTACCTGGGGTGATTTTGCAAAAACGGCAAAAGAAAGTTA
>JAFGKB010000021.1 GCA_016928755.1 Anaerolineae bacterium
AAACAGGGTTATGCACAGCAAAACAGCATAACCCTGTTTCTTGTATCATGCTTATACTTGGGTTACTTTCCAATCCACAATACCACGTTCTTCGATGCCAAACACTACACCAATAGCATACACCGGCTTACCCTGCTGTAAATAAGGAGCAGCATAACCGCGTTCGGCAATCTGTTCTAGAGCTTCAACTACAGTTCCCTCTAATTTGAACTCAAAGACGAAAATACCTTCTTGTAGTTTAATAACGGCATCGATCCGGCCTCGGTTAGTGCGTACTTCAGCATCTACTTGTAATCCCAGTATCCTGAAAATCAAGTAGAAAATAGTTTGATAATATCGCTCCCGCGGAATCTGAATATCATAGGGGATCCCGGCAAAGAAAATATGTAGTGTCTCAAAAAACAATTCCCAATCTTGAACACGAAGAGCATCAACTAAACGCCAAAGATACCCACCGGCAACACCATTATCTACCGGACTAAAAGCTCCCAAAAGATAACGTAGGAAGGCGTTCTGTACCTCATAGTTAGGATAAGACAACGTATACAGATGTGATACTGGATCATAATGTTTAATCGTCAAGTAACCTGTTTGAAATAATAAAGGAACCGGGCGCAGATTCTCTACTTCATAGCTACTAAATGCCAATTCATCAATCCTTAAGTTTTCCAATGCCCGCACATCATAGTTGCGATTTTTAAGTAACTCGATTAAAAATGTAGGGGTTCCTGTCTCAAACCAATAATTCCTAAAATCCCGAGTATCAAAAAACAACAGCAACGAAAACGGATTATAAACTGGTAAGCACTGCTTAGAAAAACAGAAACCGTTGTACCATCGTTTAACCTCTGACAATAACTCAGAGCGCGATAAATTTAAATGATTAGCTGCTGCCTGGATATACTCTGAGAAAAAGTTTATTACTTCTTCCTGGGTAATACCAGGCAGAGCAGCAAAACGGTCATCAAAGGTAATATCCTGCAAGTTATTCATTCCAGAGAAAACGCCGACTTTACTAAATTTACTCACCCCGGTGAGCAATACAAAGCGCAAATACGCATCCATACCTTTAAGCACACCATAAAAGCTTTTAAGTACATCACGTATCCGTACTGCTTCTTCTGAATTATCAATATTATCTATAATTGGCTTATCATACTCATCAATCAAAACCACTACCGGATTTCTGGAGGACAAAGCACGCAGTAAATCCCGGAACTTTTTCTGATAGTCACCTGCCCCTAATACGACACCTTGATCTACAGCAATCTCAGTCAACCGTTCTGTTAGCTTTTGCTTTAATTCCTCGGCATTATCCACTCGGAAAAGACTAAAATCAATGCGAACAACGGGGTGAACAGACCAATTATAATCACATTCATCAATCCATAACCCCTTGAATAATGCCTTCTGCCCGGTAAAAACAGCTTCGAGAGTTGACAGTAACAGGCTCTTACCAAATCGCCGGGGACGGGCTAGAAAATAAACACCTTTAGGGGCTTGAATTAACTTATAAACCCAATGGGTCTTATCCACATATAAAAAATCACCCTGGATAATGTGACTAAATGTCTGGATTCCAATCGGTAAATGGCGCATCCGGCCCTCCTTACTACACAGGGCTAGTACTCTATGATGGGTCAAAGACAAACTACATGTGCAGCCAAATTTCCTATCAATTACATCTTGAAGGATTACTGGCAGCAAACAACAAAATAGCAGCCGCGACAGCGGCATTCAACGATTCAACACCAGGGGCCATCGGGATATAGACATAGTGCCCCTCCGCTAATTCACGTCCTCCAGCACTAGCACCCTCAGCTTCCCCACCAATAATAATACATAGCGGCATCTGCCAATCAATAGCTCTATAAGAAGTCCCATTTTCAGCTTCCGCCAACCAGACCTGGCACCCCTTAACGTGGGAGCGTATTACAGGCCATGTAGCGCGCTGTATGGGCAAGAAGAAGTGCGCCCCCATCCCAGATCGAACGACTTTCGGATTAGTAGGATCCACCGTACCGGGCGGAATAAAAACCTGGTTACAACCGGCAGCCCAAGCAGTACGGAGCATGGTGCCCAAATTGCCGGGATCACGTACCCGGTCAGGTATCAATGTCAATCCACCATTTCCAACCGGTGATAATTGAGGTATAGGCAAAACAACTAAAATACCCTGGGGGGTTTCAGTATCCGATAAAACAGCCATTACATCCAGTGGCACCTCCCAAGTAGGAATATCACGTTCCTGTAGCGCGAATATCATCTGCTGAGCTGTTAAATCTTCTTGGGAATCAGGTGTATAGAATACTTCAGTGACAGGAAGTTGCGAGCGTATCACCTCTTGAACAAGGCGTACACCTTCCGCAATCATTAACCCATCACGACGCCTCCGGCGGGTATTATGTTGGAGAGATTGCACCCGCCGGACTTTATCGTTCTGCAAACTGGTTATTTTCGTCAAGCCTAACCTAGCACTCTATCAAATCCACACAGATAAATAAAAAGAACTATTTACCTGTATAGCGAAACTATCTATCAATTATATCTTGAAGAGCACTAAGGAATAATAATTTCTTGCCCTACATAAACCATGTTGGGATTAGAGATACCGTTATAACGCGCCAGATAGAGATAATTGTAGTTATACTTCAGCGCAACCCGGAAAAGATTCTCTCCAGATTGCACAACATGAACAATTCCCCCCCCCGTTCCTGGAGACGGGGCAGGCGTAGGCTGCGTAGTACTACCGGTTTGTGGAATCGTTAACTCTTGTCCCACATAAATCAATGCCGGATTAGTAATGCCATTGGCCCGGGAAAGAGCATCAAGAGAAACATTATACCGTAATGCAATGCGGAATAGGTTCTCTCCGGACTGTACAATATGCTTAGATGGGGTAGATAAAACAGCCTCTGGTAACGGGGCCGGGGTCTCAGTAGGGGAAATTTCTATCAGTACAGGAGTAGCAGTTTCAACCGGAACTTCGGTAGTTTCAACTACCGGAGGTTCCGTTGCTACCTCTGTAGGAGACTCTTCCGTGGGACCCACTTCAGTAGTAGGTTCAACAGTAGCACCTTCTGGAGTTCCTTCAACACCCGCGGCCTCTGCGGTAGCAGTTGCCATAGCTGCGGTATTTTGCTCTGCATACTCTGCCATTAACTCTTCTTCTGTTCCCACATCAGGAAGCTCCTCTTGTACATCAGGGGCCGCGTTGCGCGTACACCCGGCTACAAACAGAGAGATAACAAGAAGTAAGCTTAATACAAGTAAAGATATAGATTTGCGGTTCATAACTTGCCACTCCTTTCACGGTAATCTTATCATCATTATACTCTGGAAATCATTTCACTACAAGTTTTGAGAAGTCTAAAATAAGCACCTACACAATCATTATAAGCCTAGTTACAAAGAAGACGCCACTCAGATTGTATTTTCAGAGCCTAATAGACAATAACTTTCAGAGATTTTTTATGTCTAAAGTTGTAAAAATCTTTGATATTGGTAAAATAGAACAGGTTATAAAATAGTTATAAACTCGTTTAATTGAGGAGGAGGAACTTATAATATGCAGCTAAAACGGCCTACAGGTATGTCCGCCTTCAGCATCGTAGTCATCGGACAAATCATCTCACTATTAGGCAGCACCATGACCATGTTTGCGCTTAATCTATGGGCCTGGGAGCAGACAGGACAAGCCACCACTTTATCCTGGAACACCCTGTTCGGGTTTGCGCCAACAATATTTCTGTGTCCTATAGCCGGTGCATTAGTGGACCGCTGGAACCGCAGATTAGTCATGATGCTCAGTGATTTAGGCGCGGGATTATCCACTATTGTACTGCTTATCCTCTTCACCACCGGTCATCTGGAAATCTACCATCTCTATATTGCAAACGCCCTAACCGGAATATTTGGAGCATTCCAGTTCCCGGCATATTCAGCCGCAGTCACAATGATAGTACCCAAAGCACAATATGGTAGAGCTAACGGGATGATGTGGTTGACAGGGCCGGCCGCCAATATTTTCGGCCCGATACTGGCGGCCACACTTATTAAACCCTTGGGAATTATGGGGATTATGTTTATTGACATCGTCACCTTTATCACCGCCATAAGTTCATTATTGCTTATAAAAATCCCTGAACCGGAACCCTCAGCGGTCGGCCTGAAATCCCAAGGTAGCTTATTAAAAGAGGTTAGTTATGGCTTTCGTTATATTTTCGAGCGACCTAGCCTCTTAGGCATCCAGATGATTTTCTTCTCCAAAAATATCTTCCCTAATGCGGTGTTAGTTGTGTTACTAACCCCTATGATTTTAGCACGCACCGGGAATGATGAAGTATTGCTCGGTTCGGTAATGTCTATTGGGGCAATTGGCGGCTTAGTCGGGGGCTTACTACTTAGCGCTTGGGGGGGGCCAAAACGACGGATCCATGGAGTATTGATGGGCATGGTCGCCTTACGTCTTGTGGGACAAGGGTTAATGGGAATAAGCAACAATGTGACTTTGTGGGCCATAGGCAACTTTATCATCTCCTTCTTCCTTCCCATTATTAACGGTTCAAATCAAGCCATATGGCAATCCAAAGTCCCACCTGATATACAAGGCCGTGTATTCTCAGTGCGCAGACTGATCGCCCAATTCCCCAGTTCCTTTGCGATGCTGGTCGTGGGGCCATTGGCCGACTATGTATTTGAACCAGCAATGATGCCGGGGGGAAGACTCACACAAGTATTTGGGCCGCTTATAGGCACAGGGCCAGGCGCAGGGATGGCATTATTGATCTTCATAGGCGGAATATTGGGCGCGCTTATCGGATTGGCCGGATACCTCAATCCGATGGTACGCAATGCAGAGGACATCTTACCAGATCATAACGTGGACGTTCTAGCCTTGACGAAAGCTAGAGCCTAAGTATAATTACAAGTTGCTAAGGGCAATAAAGTAAGGAGGAATATATGCTTGATGCTAATGAACTACGTAAAGGGACGACCTTTATGCTAGATGGAGAACTTTTTCAGGTTATAGAATACCAACACTATAAGCCGGGACGCGGTAACGCGATTATCCGCACCAAAATCCGTAATGTACGAACTGGGTCGACCATCCAACGTAACTTCTTATCGGGTGAAAGATTTGAGGATGCTTATGTTGAGCGACGCACTATCCAATATCTTTACACCGACGGTGAGTATTTCCATTTTATGGATACCGATACCTATGACCAAATCAGGTTGGGTGCCGCAATGATAGATAACCGGGATGGTTATCTCAAAGAAGGTATGGAACTCATTATTGTTATGCATGACACAGAGGCCATCGACATTGAAATACCGAACACCGTAGAACTGGAAGTTGTTGAATCTGAGTTAGCTGTAGCCGGGGACACAGCTACAGGAGCTAACAAAACCGTTACATGTGAGACCGGTCTTACGGTCCAAGTTCCGCTCTTTGTAGAAGTTGGAGATATTATCCGGGTAGATACTCGCAGTGGGGAATATCTAACTAGAGTATAAAAAAGAGCATTCACTGACAACATTCTATTTCTAAAAGTGCGGCACAAAATCACCCGTGCCGCGCTCTTTTTTTAGTAGGTCAATTATGAAAAACTATGCACTCTACGCCAATCAATGGTTAGCACTAACAGAAAGCGATGAAATCGCCGGTTTTGGAGTAACAGTCGAAGAAGCCCGCAACCGGGGAAGAAACAGTTATCCAAAAGAACAGCTACGCTTAATGTGGGTCTCCCCTCACCCGCCCCATATGCTACTGCCGTTCTGGCCATTACAAGCCCTGCGGGAGATTATCACAACAGAAAAGATTTGGCTGGCAGGTGGCCCGGTGCGCGATTTATTATTGGGGCGCACACCTCACGATTGGGATTTCGCCGTTGTTAAAAACGCGCGCCAGACAGCACGACGAATTGCTAATAAGATGGGATTGGCTTACTATACATTGGACGACATACGGGACACCGGGCGTGTTATGGC
>JAFGKB010000150.1 GCA_016928755.1 Anaerolineae bacterium
CGCCAAGGTGCCCACAAATGGTCCATACCAAAGTCCTCCTAATGGGTTTCCAGTAAACCCGCGCCAACGGCTAATTCTTGCATTTCGCGTGTAATTGCCTGACGCCGTATAGATTGCAAATCCAGCGTTAACTCTTCAACTAACCTATCAGCATTCTTGGTCGCCGATTCCATCAGTTGAAAACGGGTCGAATGCTCCGAGGCAGCAGCGTCCAGGAGTACATTATAGAGCTTCAATGTGGTCCACTGTTCTACAATGCGCGCATAGAGGGGCACCGGGTCCGTCTCGACAATCACACTATCCACAATACCGGTTGGCATTCCCGGCTGAGATAACGGCAACACAGGGGGAAGCAAATGGACAACCCCTGGCGCATACTGCCCCACTCCCTGGTAGGCATTATAGACAATATCCACCCCATCAATCTCATAGGATTCGTAGGCCCGGAGCCACTGTTGCGCCCAATTCAAAGCCATTGAGTAAGAGGGCAACGCAGTCGAAGACAAGTTCTGCACTTCAGAGAGTGTAATCTTTTCGCGCTCAAGGGAACGCACCAAGCGTGCCCCCAAAGCTACCAAGCTCACATCGCCCTCGAAGTCCGCCAGGTAAGGTTGTAAATAATCAAAGAGCACAGCATTATAACGGCCACAAAGGCCACGCTCGCTGCCTATCACTAAAACGATATGTTTATTACCGTCCGTTTTTTCTTCTCCAGATGTCTGTGCCTTAAGCGGCCATAAAGTGCGGCGTTTCAATTGTAAGAAACGCCGCCCCCCAGACTTTGCATTCTCTACATAAGGAAGGACAACGGAAAGAAGCTCCAAGAGGCGGGCGGCATAGTTCTCCAATCCAGCCTGCCGGTTAAGGGCCATCTGCCAACTGCCTAGGGATATAGTGCGTAAAGCAGCTAGGATAGGCTCAACGGCGCGAATATTTGATAAACGGCTCGCAACTTTTTTTAGGTCAGGCATAGGTCCTAATTTCAGTAAGTCTCAAATGTATCCAGTTCCCAGACAAAGACAACAGCACCGCCCAACTCAGTGACTACGGAAGTAGGACCGGGGGAAATGGCATCCCCCGCCTCAGGTTCCTCATGAGAACCAACAGCAACCTTAGTGCGGCAATGGCTCTTAATAATATTTAAAACCGCCTTAAGATCCGCCGCATTAACAGCAGTAAATACCATCTTCTGAGCCTGGCGCAACATCCCCCCCCGGCTCTCGGTAAACGTAGCACCATAACCGGCGTTGATCAAATTCTCCAACACTAAGTCGGCCTGGTCACGGTGTATTACGGCCATTACCATCTTCATAATAGACCCCCTCTTCAAACCAATTGGCACGGAAACGTTCCACTGCTTCAACAAGGGTCCTCCGCATTTCGTCTGAGATTTCTCCAAGCCGGTCAATCTGGCTATAAAGCATTGGGAAATCCTTCTGGAAATGGATTAAGAACGCTCGTTCAAATACAGGGATTTTCTCCACAGGTATATCATCGAAATAACCTTCACTGGCAGCCCAAAGAACAAGTACTTGAGATGCAACAGCCAAGGGTTGGTGTTCAGATTGCGTGAGAAGCCGCTGTAAACGCTCACCACGCCGAATTTGTTGCCGGGTAGCTTCATCCACCTCGGTGCCAAAGCGGGCAAACCGTGCCACTTCCTCAAACTGCGCCAATTCTAAACGTAAGGTAGAAGAAAGCTTACGCATTGCCGGAACCTGTGCCGATCCCCCCACACGGGAGACAGACCGCCCTGGATCAATAGGGGGTTTAATCCCTTGGTTAAACATATCGCTATCCAGTAATATCTGCCCATCAGTGATAGAGATCAAGTTAGTGGGAATATAAGCCGACATATTCCCCTGCTGGGTTTGCACAACTGGCAAGGCCGTAATTGAGCCACCGCCTTCATCCTCGTTTAGCTTACAGGCGCGCTCCAACAAACGTGAATGCGCATAAAAAATATCACCGGGATATGCTTCCCGGCCCGGTGGACGGCGCAAGAGCAAACTCAACTCGCGATAAGCATCAGCATGCTTGCTTAAATCATCATAGACGATTAAGACATCGCGGCCCTCTTTCATAATCCCCTCAGCCATCGTAGCTCCGGCATACGGGGCCAGGTAACGCAACGCCGGAGGATCATCAGAGCTAGACATCACGACAACAGTATGCTTCAGCGCACCAAAACGACGTAAGGTCTCAATAACAGCAAGGGTAGACGATTTCTTCTGCCCGATAGCCACATAGACACAAGCCACACCACTGTTTTTCTGATTGATGATCGCATCCACCGCCAACGTGGTCTTCCCCGTCTGCCGGTCTCCTACGATAAGCTCACGCTGACCACGCCCAATAGGAACGAGAGCATCAATCACTTTCCAACCAGTTTGCAGCGGTGTATCCACCGGGGCACGTTTCACAATCCCCGGAGCATCATGCTCCAAATACCAATAAAACGATGTCTCAAACGAGCCACGCCCATCCAGGGGATTTCCCAAAGGATTAACCACCCGCCCGAGAACTTGCGGGCCGGCAGGCACACGTAACCGTGACCCGGTAGCGGTAACCAGATCGCCACCTTGAATTCCCTCTTCTGAACCCAATAAGATTACATCAACATAGTGATGTTCCAGATTAAGGATCATCCCTTGGACACCTGTTGAGAACGTAACCAGCTCATCAGTACGTGCTCTGGGCAAACCGGAAAGCCGGGCAACACCGTTACCAATATGCTGCACCGTTCCCACATCATGGAAGCTGACCCCCGGCTTGATACTGGCAACCTGGGAACGTATTAAGTCTATAACCGTACCAACACGGGGCTTAAGCTTCTCAATGCCAGAAAGAGCGGCAGCCTCAACACTGATATGGTGCACGATTTCCGGTATATCTGCATCATAAACCTTCATCAAAGATTCGGTCTGCGAGGCACGCTCACGTAAGGTCTGTAATAGACGTGTAACATCAAGCCTCGGAGTGTTCTGAGGCGTATCACTCATCCGCGACTTTCTCCTTAATTATTTCTGAGACCTCATCCCGCAACTCATCAAGTTTTCCGGCGATAGTATTATCTACCACAATATCGCCGATCCGAACTTTAATCCCCAGACCTAATGCGGGGTCAATTTTCAAATCCAGATTAACGTTGCGATCAGCAAAGGCCGTAAAGGTCCGGATTAAGTCCCCCTGTTGTTTGGGTGATAGGTTTTTAGCAGAATGAGCAACTACCAGAGGCGTACGTTCTCCCAGAGATCGCCGGAGGGCCTCCACTCGTGACATCTCACTGCGGCCCAACTCCCAGATACGGTCATTAAGCTGTTTGACCAACTCATCATGCAACTCCGGTGGCGATACCTGCCCAACAATGAGGGCCGACACATCTATGATGCCTTGCAATAACTCGGTATGGAACTCATCCACGGCTTGCTTACGCAGCCGGTAAGCATCAATCTGAGCTGCGGCCAGGGTGCGCTCAACTTCTGCCTGGGCAGCTTCTACCAGCCGCTGGCGATCTAACTCCGCCTGCTCTTTAGCATTAGCCAGAATAGCAGATGCCTCATCTTCGGCGTTTGCCAGCCGTTCCTGGAGTTCCATCCGCAAAGCTTCAACAGCTTCATGGTCCGCCTGGAGTTGCTGTAGTTGGGCGGCTTTCTCAGCAGCGTGCGCCTTGATATTGGCCGAAATAGGGCGAAAGGCGAAGCGATATAACAAAAAGGCCAATACCAAGAAGTTAACAATCTCAAAAATTACTGTCCAAAAATCAGGAATTAATTCCATGCCCACTCCTTATGAACTACAAGAACCACTATAGAGCACCCCCGGAACACCGGGAGGACACGACAGCGCTTCTTTACCGGCTTTTCCTGGCACCATTCAAGCTAGAATAACCCAAGTTGCGGCCAAGAGCTGGAG
>JAFGKB010000151.1 GCA_016928755.1 Anaerolineae bacterium
GGCGGCTGTCTCGGTCCAACCACTGTTCTCCATATCGCGGGCATTGCTGATAATCCACGGGCCGGTGATATAGGAAGCCGTAGTACCCTCACCAAAGCGGGAGTCAGTCTGGGAGGAGTTCAATTCCAGGGTATCTTCAGGGGTCAAGCCCATACCGTACAGGCTATTATACATCTTAATACCGGCAACAGCTTCAGGAGAATTGAAGACGGCTTCACTGCCATCGGCATTCAGCAATTCACCACCGTAGGCCCAAATCCACATTGAGGCATTCTGCCACACGTTCCAGTCGTTACGTCCGGGATGGTGGAAGGGTGCAATCTCCAGGCCATCTTCGGTGGTCAATCCGGCATCTTTGATAGCTTCAAGCGCGGCGATGAAGGAGTCCATATCCTTGAATGCAGCTTCAGGGTCCAGGCCGGCCTGTTCAAAGACATCCTTGCGGTAGGCAATAGCGCGCACATCAGCAAACCAGGGGATAGCTACTGTCTTGCCGCTTACACCGGCGGTTTCCCAAGATGCGGCGACGAAGTTATTCATACCACCCAGTTCGTCAATCTCGGCATCCTCATACTCTTTCATACCACCCATCGTGCCGAAAGTGGGAACCCAAGTTGTACCCATCTGGGTTAGACATGGACCTTCACCACCCTGTACGGCGGTCTGGATGCGACCATAGGCATCGCCCCAACCTACAATTTCAGCCGTAACCTTGATGTTCGGATGGATCTTATTAAACTCGGCAATCTCAGCATCAATCGATCCCTGAGGATCAGCACCATTGGGCATAGTCCAAATGGTGATTTCCACAGTCTCAGATGACGTTGGGGCTTCCTCAGTTGGGGCATCAACAGGCTCTTCTGTGGGAGCGCTCCCAGAACAAGCCGTAAAAAGCATGCTCAAAACAAGCAACAGACTAAAAAGGGACAACATAGATTTACGCATTTCAGTTTCCTCCATAATAGAAAAGAAATTTTTTATTAAAAAGTATCAATTGGGTTTAGGATAAAATTTTTTCGGTTTTCAGTTTAGACACCTCCTTACTCAACTTATCAAATCAACACCACAAGACTCACGAATGACTAACTGTGTCGGTAGAATAATATGGTGCAGGTCTGCTACAGGATGCTCTATCAGGTCAATCAAGGTCTTAACGGCTACACTACCTAGCATATGCACCGGCTGCCGGATGGTGGTCAAAGGCGGATTGGACCGTGCCGATGCGGGGATATCATCAAAACCTACTAATGCTACATCTTCCGGGATACTAAGCCCGGCCTCATGTAGGGCACGCATAGCACCCATTGCCATAGGGTCACTGGCGACAAAGACGGCTTGGGGAGATTGAGAAAGTAAGCGCCGCATAGCGTAGTAACCACCTTCCTCTGAAAAATCACCTTCCACGATAAGGCCGGTATCAATTTTAATGCCCCTGGAAGACAGAGCTTCAATGTATCCCTCATACCGGTCAACGCCGGAAATCGCATTCAAAGGGCCTGTAATTGTTGCCACACGTGTATATCCTAAGCGTAAAAGATGCGTAACAATCTCTTTCGCACTGGCGACATTATCCACATCGACATAATTAACATCGGTTACCGTGGGATGGCGTCCAATCAGCATAAAAGGCAATTCAGATTCAACCAAAGCTTCAACAATGACATCATCAACCACCATTGATGAGACCACAACGCCATCAACAAGCCCGTTATTTAGTATTTTCTTAATCATGCGGCGTTCATATTCTGGTTCGGCAAGCCATAACATAACCGAATAATCATGGGCATTACAAGCTGAAGAAACACCCTGTATCAAAATTTGAAAGTAAGGATCGGTAAATAGTTTGGATACGCCGGTAGGTATTACCAGTCCCAAAACTCTTGTATGTCCAGAGGCAAGACTCCGCGCTGCAATATTCGGTTGGTAGTTGAATTCGCGGACCACAGCCATAACCTTTTTATAGGTAGGATCACTGACATGAGGGTCATTATTAATAACCCTTGAGACTGTAGATCGTGAGACACCGCTTAGTTTCGCAATTTCTTCCAGAGTTGGCATTCTTTTTCTCCCCGCGATTGGGAGCGCTCCCAAAACCTCGTAAAAAAGTCCTGATTGTTGTTGTTTTAAACGAGAATTTTAAAAGTATCAGCCTATTTCCAGGAGTTTTTAGCCCTGTATTTTTACCGCAACTAATAGGTTCGTATTTTTAGGTGACTTATAAGAATAAGACTTGGGAGCGCTCCCATACATATATTATAATAAACTCTCGAAAGTGTCAAGACCCAATTTCAAAAATTCCATAATTTATTTGCCCATCAAGTTATTGCTGGTATCATAATGTCTTATGCAAACAATCAAAGCCTTAATCAAGACCATGCGTCCCAAACAGTGGACAAAAAACAGTATTATTCTGGCTGCGCTAGTTTTTGATGAAAAGCTCTTTAACCCAGTATACTTCTGGCAGACAATGGCAGGGTTGGTGCTTTTCTGTTTAATCTCCGGCGTAGTTTATACGATCAATGACCTGGTGGATATGGAAAAAGACCGCCAACATCCCAAAAAATGCACGCGCCCCTTACCATCGGGACAATTAGCCCCGCGGACAGCCCTAATCGCGGTTATCAGCATAACCATAACTGCCATCACACTGGCGATTTTGCTCTCACCACAGTTCGCCTTAATTCTGGTAGGGTATCTTGTGCTGCAATTAGCCTACTCCTTGCGTCTGAAACACGTTGTCTTGCTGGATGTTTTAGCCATAGCCGCCGGTTTCGTGTTACGGGTAGCTGCCGGCGTTCCACTCGTCGATGCGGAGCGTTTCTCACCCTGGCTCTACCTGTGCACCACATTCCTGGCCTTATTCTTAGGATTGGGGAAAAGACGCGGGGAATTGGTCTTGTTAGCCGGAGATGCTGAAAACCACCGGCCAATTCTGAAGGATTACAATCTCGCCCTACTGGACCAACTGATGAATATCGTCACCTCCATCACGATTTTAAGTTACGCGCTTTATACTTTCTCGGCCCCTAATCTGCCCGATAACCACGCGATGATGTTGACGATTCCGTTTGTACTTTACGGGATTTTTCGCTATCTTTATCTTGTCCAGGTCGAAGGGATTACCCAGGCACCGGATGAGGTCTTGTTAATAGACCGGCCATTACAAGTAGATATAGTCTTGTGGGGATTAACGGCTATAGGGATTTTCTATTTTAGGATGTAGATAATGGTAAATAAAATCCAGCGCTCAGCACCGGGGAAAGTTATACTTTGTGGGGAACATAGTGTAGTTTATGGACAGCCGGCAATTGCTGTCCCGGTAAGTGGATTACGGGCCTATGCCAATGTCGAAGCCGCCCCTACGGAAGGTTCTTTACAATTAATTAGCCGTGACCTTAATGAGACTATAAGCCTGGAAGTCGCACCTCCAGAACACCCATTGGCCGCCATAGCACGTGAGACATTAGCCTATTTAACATTGCCATCACCCGCAGCCAGTCTTACACTCTGGTCAGAACTCCCCATAGCCTCTGGATTGGGTAGTGGTGCCGCCGTCTCGGTGGCCATAGCTCGTGCATTGGCAGCATACCTAGGCAGGGAACTACAACCCCAAGAAGTAAGTGCTTTGGCCTATGAAGTGGAAAAAATCCACCACGGGACCCCAAGCGGCATTGACAATACGGTGATTGCTTATGAAGCTCCCGTCTATTTTGTAAAGGGACAACCGCCTGAAATATTCGTTATTAAGGAACCCTTTTACCTTGTCATTGCCAACAGTGGCATTCCCAGTGCCACAAAACAAGCGGTTATGGGGGTTAGAAATCGCCGTAACGCAAAGCCAGAGGAGTATGATACATACTTTAACCGTATGGGGGAAATCGCCAATGCTGCTCGCACGGCTATTGAGCAAGGAGATATTGCCTCACTGGCTCCATTGCTTAATGAAAACCACAGTCTGCTACGTGAGATCGGCGTTTCTCTGCCAGAACTGGACCGTTTAGTCGCTGTGGCTAAAAATGCCGGGGCTACCGGCGCTAAATTAACTGGCGCCGGAACCGGCGGCAATGTTATCGCGCTAACCTCACCGGAAAATATAGCCAGTGTAAAAGCCGCTATGCAAGCTGCCGGAGCGACGGAAGTCTGGACAAC
>JAFGKB010000152.1 GCA_016928755.1 Anaerolineae bacterium
AAGTGCAATGCACCTAGTTGGTAACTTGTCCTACAAAAGCTATTCAGGCTTGATAATCCCTTCCCGCCAGGCATAGACAGCGGCCTGGGTACGATCAGAGAGATGTAGTTTACCAAGCAGGTTGCTGACATGGGCTTTGACGGTACGCTCGGTGATAAAGAGTTTCGCCGCGATATCCGCATTAGAGCAACCCTGGGCGATAAGTTGCAATACTTCCATCTCACGAGGAGTGAGTTCGGCAGCCGGGTCCGGCTGTCCCTTCGCCGGTGCGGTAACCTCGGCCATTAAACGTTGCGCAATACGTGGATGCAAGCTGGCCTCACCCCGGCTGGCGGATTGTATGGCGTGTAGCACCGTCTCTGCGTCAGCATCTTTCAATAAATACGAAAGTGCCCCGGCTTTTATCGCAGAGAAGATCAATTCGTCCTGGGCAAAGCTGGTCAACACCACCACTTGGGTATGAGGGCTAAGCTGCCGGATACGCCGGGTAGCCTGTACCCCACCTTGGTCGGTAGGTTCACCGCCGGGCTGCAACGGCAACACCAAATCCATCAACACCACATCAGGCACTTGTTCAGACACCCCATTCACTGCGCTCTGCGCGTCGCCCGCCTCGCCTACAATTCTGATGTCCTGGTGAGCATTTAAATAGAAGCGCAACCCTTTGCGCACAACATCATGGTCATCGACCAAGAAGACGGTAATTAGCTCGGCGTTTGTGTTTTCCGGGGTCATAGTGTTTTACCCTTTAGGTTTGCCTTCCTGCGACATAGTCACAGGCAAGCTGCCCAACAACAAGGTGGGACTGATACCACTCTCTGTGACAATGATCTTGGCATTATCACGCAGAGCCGACTCGGTCATCTCCAGTTGTCTGAATACCTGGGCATTGCCCTGGAAATAGCGTTCTGCCGCTTCGTTGACTAATTGGATCGCTTGGGCCTTACCTTCAGCAACTGTAATGGAGGCTTGGCGTTCACCCTCAGCCCGTTTAATCATTGCCTCACGCTCACCCTCGGCTCGTTGAACAGTAGCCAGTTTCTGCTGTTCAGCAGCTTCATATTCACCGGTGGCCAGCAAACGCATCGAGCGACGTTCCTGCTCAGCCGTCTTCTGTTTATGCATAGCGATTTTAATATCCTCCGGGGGATCAATAAGCATAATCTCAACTTTGCTCACCAACAATCCCCAGTCAACAGCAAAGGAATTGAGCACGGTTTGTAGATTGTTGGCGATTTTCTCACGGGCAACCAAACTCTCATCCAGGGTTAGGTCACCAAATTCCTGGCGCAAATTGGTCATAGCAAGCTGAATGACGGCCCGCTTCCAGTTATCAATATTGTAGAAAGTCTTTTTAATAGATTCCTCATCGGCTGCGGGACGAACCCACATTACGCCGTCCACGCGGATTTCCACATTATCCTTAGTGATTACCGGTTGCGGGGGAATATCCATTGTATGTTCACGGACATCACGGACACGAATTACCTGGAATACAGGAATCTGAATACCAAATCCCGGCATCACAAAGCGGCTATATCTTCCCAGGTCTTCCTGGATCCCACGCTCATAAGGTTTCAAGGTATAAATTAGGCCTCTAATAGTTCTCATAGTACTCCTTTCAAATTGTCAATACGTTAAGTTTTCTGATTTCTTCCAATGGTCGCAGCCTATAAGGGTTAAGGATTTAATTCTCATTCCTTAGCAGCAGCCATCTCCTCCACAATACGTGCAGTTACCATAATTAACAAAGGTAAAGGCACAGGATTACACAAGGTAATCTCAAGGCGACGTTGGCCTTCAACGGTCAAGACCTCATCCCCGACCTCATTTACAAGGGTATAACGCCCAGGATGATTTTTATAGTAAGAAAGTTTATAACTCCGACTATCATAGACGATCTCGCTCCAAGTATGTAACTGGCGGCCCCGGTACTGTAAGGCGGCCAAGGGTTGGTCATTGCGTACAAGAACCCCCCGACCACTTCCGCCCTTAATACGCCGCAACTCCCAGGACGCATCCCCCACCCGCCACTCATGATGGGCTTGATTATAATTGTAATACACTCGCACGAGAGGTAAAATCTCATCACCTTGCTGGATTACATACCCTCGGTTGAGTCCTAGAAAACCAGCGATGTACTTAACTTTAAAGGGGGTCCCCTCCGCTAGTGGCTCGATTAACGGACGGCGCAAGTGTCGTTGATCGGCAGGAAGCCAGGGCCAGGTCTGCCCAACAGGAATGACCAAGCGTTGGCCAAGCCAATGCCATTGCTCAATGTCAGGGCGTAACGCCCCCATTTCACCACCACCAGTATACCAACCGATAGGATGCGGGAGGCCAACTTCAGCGATGACAGTAGTACCAACACCTAATTGACTATCAATCACAAGTCGCCCGCCCACTGTCATGAGACGCTCTTGCATATTACTGATACCGAACCCTTCACGTGCCTGACCAATATCAAATCCCACACCGTTATCATGGACGGTCAATGCCACACGGCCAGAGAAGCAGCGCAATTGAACATCTACACGCGTGGCGCGCGCGTGACGGGCCACATTATGCAATGCCTCTTGGGCCACACGGTAGACAACCTCAACAACAGATGGCGGCAGCAGTTTATCATCACCCTCAACTTCCAAATAGATAAGCAGATGCTCTTGGGCACCAAAGAGTAAAGTATAATCATTAAGAGATGCCGCGAGTCCTTGCTCGTGGAGAGAGGCTGGGCGCAAGTCTTTAATTAAGCGGGTCATCTCCCGCTGAGCAGTTTGGGCGGCCAGTGTCATTTCTGATACCATCTCATCCATATCATCCGGTATTGCGGACAGTTTAGAAAATTGCGCTTGGATGGCGCTAGCCGTCATAGTCAAACTGAAGAGTTGCTGCTTTACACTATCATGAAGTTCACGGGCAAGGCGGTTGCGTTCCTCAACGACAGCCAAAGCACGCACCTGGTCGGTAAGACGCACATTACGTTGGCGCAGCTCTTCAAGGTCCTGTTCATCGTCTTCCAGGCTCTCAACCAACAGGTTCATATTTTGGACGACAGTCCCTAGTTCATCGGAGACAGGATCCAAAATACGTAATGAGAGATTCCCCCTAAGCCATGCCCGACTAATTTCGGCGGCACGGTCCAAACGGGAGATAATGAAATCCGTTGACCATAACCCCAACGCCAATTCGATAAGGGCGGCTCCAATAGCTATGATGAGGACGCGCCAGAATCCCTGAATTTGGAAATCTAGCCAACGCTCAAAGGCCCAGCACAGGCCCGACATTACTAATATAGAAATCAGCGTTCCAATAACATATGAAATCCCTAATTTCTGCTGTATACTCAATCTTGATGTTTGTGTTACACTCTGCATCTTCACATCCTCTTTTTTGGATTCTTCTATATTGTAGCAAGGAGATCGATTTCTGTCATCATGCTTATGGACTAACTTGACCTGTACTCAAGTACAAGTTATGTATAATGTCGGAGAGTGATTTTTTGACAGGGAATGCAGGATTTACAGTTTTTTTACGACTTAATTAGGAGATGAGAGTATACTCTTACGCCAATAGGCCAGATTAAAGTATAATGTCAGAGGTAATCTGGTGTAGTGTGTATTGTAATTACATACAAGGGACAAAATCGGACCAGATTTAATTTGTAAGGGTCTGTAAAAAATAATTCCCGCGCCAACGCCCCAAGG
>JAFGKB010000153.1 GCA_016928755.1 Anaerolineae bacterium
ACCCCCTCCACTGCACCGGCATGGGCAACCACATCCGCCGTGGTCTTGATGCTCTCATCGGCAAAGATAGGCACACCAAAATGCTGCTCTTTGAGCCAACGCAAACCCTCGATATCCCCCACCGGCAGAGGTTGTTCAACTATTTCCAGGCCATACCCGGCCAAACGAGGTATCCGTTCAGCCGCTTCCTCACGGGTCCATCCGGCATTGGCATCCACGCGGATTTTTGCAGAGGTGGCCTGACGAATGGCGGACAACATAGCCACGTCATCGGGGCTACCAATCTTGACTTTCAAAATAGGCCAATCCGCTTGCCGGGCACGCTCTGCCATCGCGGAAGGAGTATCCATCGCAATGGTGAAGGATGTCGGCGGGATATGCTCAGGATTTAGCCCCCACAGACGGTAGAGGGGCTGGCCCAACCGTTGGCCCCAAAGGTCGTGCAGGGCAATATCCACAGCCGCACGGGCTGCCTGTGAGCCAGGAGGGAGTTTCTCCAAAACATCATCAAGGTAACCAGGGGCATCATCCTCCAATTTACCGGCGACAGTCTGGAGATAGGCCATAATGCCCTGTTGAGTTTCACCATGATAGGTGACAGCAGCAGCCTCACCCAAGCCAACATGGCCTTCAGCATCCACCAGACGCACCAGGACATTATGTCGTTGGTCACTGGCCCCATGAGCAATACGGAATGTATTGCGTAGTTCCAATGTTAAGGGTTCATATGTAAGTCTCATATTAAGTTCCCCGCTGTATGGAACGGATGCCGAGCAGACTTTTCCGCAAGGATTCACTGCAATTCTCTGCCTGGGGATCCAGACTGTTAAGAGCCACGCTCCAGGTAGCCCCATTAGCATGGATAAACGCATCTCCACCCAACGAGATAGCGACATGGGTAACCCGCTGCCGGGTAAAGGTCTCAGGATTTGCCGCCTGGCCAAAGAAGAGCAAATCACCGGGCTGTGGGGCACCTTCCACAGAGGAGCCAAATACCATTTGCTGGTCGGCATCCCTGGGTATAGCCACACCTAACATATGCCAGAAAATCTGTGCCAGGCCAGAGCAGTCATAACCAAAGGGGGAGCGTCCCCCCCAGAGATAAGGGATACCGACAAAAGACCGCACCCAATCCAGGACAACTTGAATGCCCTCACTATCCGGCTGTGGACGGTCCGCCAAAGGCCAAAGTGCATCACCGGACATCCAAAGGACACGCCCATCAGGCCAAAGTACAGAACAATAAGCATCACGCCGCTCAACCACCGGCAAACGCACACCAAAGGGGACCTGGCCCACAACGGCTCCATCCGGCGCAGCATAGACTTCAGCAAGTGACTGTTGCACCACACTATCACAGCGGTCGTGATAGGCTGGCACATCTTCCGCCATACAACGATAGAGGGCAGCAGCATGCATCCAACCCAGATAACCATCGTGCATCTGTTGCACAAAACACCAATTATCCTGAATATTCAAAATGCGCACAGCCTCTCCTAATAGTCCCTGGCTAAGTCGCTCAACGTGGTTACTGGGTGCAGCACGCAAATCGGTTACACCCCGGTTAACCAAAGCATAGGGTGTTTCGGATGTTAATAAGACCTCAACCTCATCTACAACAGGGACACGGCCAGCCTGCTCAGCGACTGCCAAAACAGCCTGGTGTTGTTCCGCTAACAGGACTTCCCCGGTTAAGCGTACTTGAGATGTCTCACCCGGCTCAGCCGTATAGCCGGGGGCATACACCCGGTACACATACTCACGCTTATCCGCATAATGAGCCTGTCCCAAGCGGTAAAGGGCATCGTTCATCGTATCCCCACGCCGGGACAGGAAATCCAAGACACTGGCGACCCAGTCAGAGGTACGCTCAAAGTGCACACTGTGCCCTACCCCTTTGGGTATCCACAACTCGGCAGACGGGATATGGTGGGCGATAAACTCACCATGATAGGCTTGTGCATTGACACGGTCGTTCTCGCCCTGGATTACCAACACCGGTTGCGACACACGGGACAGGTCTTCCGGTGTATAGTTAGGTTCGGAGATAATCTCTTGCACCGTCATGTGGAGCAACTCACGCCAATAGTCTTCGCCGTGAGTCGCAGTATGAAAAGCTATCATTTCGTGCATCCATTGGGGCGATTCGCGCGCCACACGCTCCGGATCAAAAAGTGGCGGTTCCTTCTCCACTAAGTCGGGGCTGACATAGGCATTGGCCGCTTGCAAGATAGCGGTTTGGACCACGTCAGGGTGTTCCAGCAAGGTGACCAGTGCTACATTGCCGCCGTTACTATGGCCCACAATATGGGCGCGCCGGTAACCTAGGCCACGCACCAAACCCGCCACATCCGCCGCCAACTCCTTAAAGCTATAGCTATGGTTGGGATTGGTACTTTTACCATGCCCTCGGCAATCAGGAACAATCACGCGATAATCGCGGGCCAACAGCGGGGCGATAAAGCGCCAATCGTAATCGCCGGTATTAGTGGAACCATGAACCAGAACTATAGGGAGACAACCGGGCCGGTCATCACCGTAAGTCTTGTAGAACAGGCTTGCGCCATTAACTTCAATATAAGGCATTTGAACTCCTTTCTGTTACTAACCACTGCGACTTAATACAGCCGGCTGTTGTTGGGTGATACAATGGATATTACCACCACCCAGGATAATCTCACGGGCCGATACACCTACAACTTTACGTCCAGGAAAGAGTGCTTGTAATTGCGCAAGAGCAGGAACGTCGTGAGGAGCATTGAAGGTAGGGACAATCACACCTCCATTGGTAATGAGGAAGTTAATATAGGAAGCGGCCATACGGTCCCCGGCATTCCGAGATTGGGTTCCCGGTATCTTATTGACACCGGCAGCCTCTTCCTCTGTGATCAGCACCGGATTGGGTTGGTGAATCTTATGGACCTCTAGCCGGCGATTTTGGGCATCGGTCACACTTTCCAACAGCGACAATGCCTCCCTGGAAATCTCATATTGCGGGTCGTGCACATCATCGGTCCAAGTAAGGGCGACAACACCGGGCCGGATAAAACAGCAGAGGTTATCCACATGACCGCTAGTCTCGTCATTATAAACACCACGAGGCAGCCAGATGATCTTGCTAACACCCAAGTAATGCTTGAGATATTGGGCAATTTGCGCCTGATCCATATCGGGGTTGCGGTTAGGATTGAGGAGACATTCGGCAGTGGTAAGCAAGGTCCCTTGCCCATCAACGTGAATTGCTCCCCCCTCCAAAACCAGGGGGGCTTGATAACGCTCCACTCCGGCAAGTTCGGCCACTTTCTGCGCCACAAGGGCGTCCAGGCCCCAAGGGTAGTAAAGCCCGGCCTCTAAACCACCCCAGGCATTAAAAATCCAATCTACAAGCCGCACAGTGCCCCGGTCATTGGTCAAAAAGGTAG
>JAFGKB010000154.1 GCA_016928755.1 Anaerolineae bacterium
CCACCCCTTGTTCCCCACGATGTGCCGTAACCGTTACTGCGGCCCCTGCCTTGCTGTACTTAATTGCATTATCCAGCAAATTCAGGAACACCTGCTTTAAACGGTCTGTGTTCCCCAGGATCAGGGGTAGGGGGGAATCTGTTTCCAGTGAGAGTGTAATGCCCTTTTCTGTTGCCTGCGGTGTAGCTTGCAGCACCGTCTCTTCCACCAGGTTCAGCAAATTCAACGGGCGGCGTGGTAATTCCGCTGCCGTCTCCAGCCGTCCCAGTTCCAGCATATCGTTAACCAACCGCGCCATCCGCTGTGCCTCGTCCCGTGAAAGTGACAGCGATTGCTGGTGCAAGTTCTCCCCCACATCTTTAAGCCCCAGTATCTCCAGGTGCGTCATAATCGTTGCGATAGGTGTGCGCAGCTCGTGGGCTAGGTCGTTAATCAGTGTGCGGCTGCTGTGTTCCGTGCGATGCTGGGCCGTCACATCCAGCAAAAACACAAAATCGTGCGCATCCCAGGGCGTAATCCACCACCGGGCGATCTTCCCCGATGCAAAGGTCACATTGCGGTAGCGACCGGCTCCGGCGGCATCTTGCCGGGCCGCAACACAATCCCCGGATAGCAGCTCCGTCCACTCCGCATCGGGTAGCGTACCCTCACTCTCCGGCAAGCGCAACAACTGCCGCGCATAGGGATTCGCGTAAGAATAACCCTGGGTATCCAGTACCAGCACCCCGAAGGGTGCATCCTCCAACACCGCCAGCAGTGGCATCCCCTCATCGAACCGTCTTGATCCCTGGGGCCGTCTTGCCGCCAGCCAGTATACCAATATCCCTATCCCTATGGACACCAGCAGCACAACAAACCCTAGCACCTTCAAATCCAAAATCAGCATAGTCCCCTGATTATAGACATATTTCGTTTGTTTGCTATTACCTTATGTTTTGCTCTGTCCTAATATACTCTCCACCAATAAGTATACTCGTGTTCCAAAGCTATTAGGCCACCGGTGCTCTGGATGGTTGTCCAGGCTCTTGGCTCTATCAATCGCAATGTGTATATAAGGTAAGAACATTGCGGTATCTGGATCCCTTTTATTATAGCTCCCCAATACTTTAACCAGTTCTTTCTCTATTCTGGTTCTGTCCTTTCTTGAGTGCTCATTTCTCTCTAATACAGCTAACTCTTTCGTGGTGTAATCTTCGGGGGCCTTAATATGTAGTAACAGCCATACCTCAAAACATGGATTACTTACTGCCATTTGGTAATTTTTCTGGTTACATTGGGTGGCAATTAAACTTAATTTCTGTTCTCCCCACTGGTCTAGGTCTATCACCATCCAGAGTTGGTCATCTTTCTTTAGAGAATATTCCTTTCTAAACTCATCTAACCTTTGCATTACATATTCTGGCGATGATTTGCTTTTGTTCTCTTCCTTTCTTTCCAGAACTTCTATATGTACTCTTGGATTAAAATAATATTCTTTTGAGATCATATCCTCAAAGTATTTCTTCTCGGTGCAAGTTCCCTCTGTGGCGATAATGATAAGCCTGTAGTCCTTTATCCCGCTGGTCCGGATCCGTGGTCTGAATTCTCGCTTACCTGGCATAATCTATTACTCTTTAGCCCATTCTAACTCTGAGACATTTCCAATAATGGGAATGGCGCCAAATCTTCCTAACAGGTAGCCTTTCTGAATATCTTTATCATACCTAGGCATAAACTCTTCCAACGAATAGATATTAGATGCTCCTTCTCCACTTTTTTCGACAAACCAGATTTCATCTCTCCGTAATAAATCCAGGTCCAGCAAATGTGATTCATGGGTTGTGACGATAAGTTGGCTCTCTTGCCCCGTTCCACTGTTTAAAAAGTGTTCCAATAGTTTATAGCTTAGGTGAGGGTGCAAACTCCGGTCAAGTTCATCAATAACAAGGACCCGGTTATTGTGAAGTAGATCAAATAGGCCTGGCGTTAGATCTAGCAATCTTTGTGTGCCATCTGATTCATCGCTGATTTCTAAACATATCTCTTCATCGCATCCCGCCATCTTATGTTTGGTCATAAGCTTTTTAACTTCTAATTCCTCGTCTTGGTTTAGGCGTAAAATATAGTGCCGGTTATTGGGTGTGCTAAGTGAGATATTTTTCCCCGGCGTTAAATCCGTGATGAGTTCGGCTCTTAGTGCATCTGGCAAGACAGAGAGTTCTGTGTCCATATCCACTGGCTCTAACGAAAGCCCCGTTATCCCTGTGTCGAAAAGCCTTAAGTATTCAGATAGTGAGTTACTGAGTTCATCACCTTGGCTCACACTGATACCTAACCCTCGAAACCGTGTATCAGGAAAAATAATTTCGAGCACTTTGTCAAACCACATATGAGCATCTTCAAAGTGTTTGACGTTGCGCTCAATGGACTCTGTTAAGAATAGTTGGTTGGGTCGTGTGCCTTTGGCGACGAAATCGAGAAATTGTTTATCCTCTTTATCTTCAAACGTGATATCGCCAAATGCAACTTCTACTGTGAGTGCTTCTGTGGTCTCCCGTTCAAAAATCATCCGTTGGCTTTTCTTGCTGATACTATAGAGCCATTCGCTGTGTATTTTCTGGGCGTCTAACTCAAATCCATAGGCATAGTAGTTCCCGTTGATCTTGAACTCGAACTCAAACTTTGAGGGAGTTTTTGCACCCTCTACTTGTAACTTGTGGTAATTTACGGGTATCTTTTGTTTAGGCTTGGTCCCGTTAATTATTAATTCCTGTGCGAAACTCATTGCCTTTATGAGATTTGATTTACCTGATGCATTAGCCCCGTATATCACCGCCGAGCGTAATAAATCTATGCCGTTCCATGCCTTATCCCTGATGATATGATTAGGATGTTTCCTGGCTCGGCCTGTAATCATTGAGAATTCTACCTCTTCGTTAAAAGAGAGATAATTTCTCGTAATAAATCGTATAAGCATCTTTTGTGCTCCTAAAATCGAATTTAAAAGAGATAAAATCTCTTTATAAGAATACTGTAGCATATTTTTACACATTTGTCTATACCCACCAGGTGAAATCTGGTTTTGATAGTAGTAAGTTAAGGCTTTTGTAATCTGGTTGGTTCCTGTTGCACCGTCCCCTATTACAAGGTACAATTCAACTATGATACGTAAATACTGGTGGGTGCTCTTACTCATAATCATCCTGGGCGGTTATTGGCTGCTCCCGATCTCCGGTCAGGTCATCATCGTGCCGGGGGACGAAGCTGCCTTAACTTGGCCGCGTTTCCGCGTCGATCCTCCCATTGCTAAACCTGGTGATCCTGTCCGTGTCTGGATTACCGATGCTCAACCTTGGCCCTTTGTTCTCCTGACTATCAACGGTGAGCCGGCAACCCCGGAAGGCTGGCACGAGAACCCCGGCGGCACGTATACCTGGATATGGGGCTTCGCCGCGCCAGAGGATGGTGCTTATGACCTCATCTTCTATCACGACTGCCATACCGGCTGTGTTGAGCGGGGGCAAGTGGCGGTTGGTGTTCAGCCGGACACGCAATCTATAGACCCTATCCCCACAAAACTGGGCTTGGTATTACCTAGCCAGGAACGTGATTGGCATAACCGCAGTGGATGGGCCGTCGAGATCGCTTATGCCAGCCGTTCTGAGGAGCTTTATTGGGGACTGGATGATCTGGCGATGCGGGTGGCCCAACACCAAGCCAAGGGGCTGCGGGTGCTGCTCCGGGTTGATTATGACTCACAACAGAGCTTGCCCGCCACCGGTAACTATTTGATGCTCACTGAGTACCTGGACTATTTGCGCCGCCTGGCACGCGATGACCGTTTCCAGGGGATCTATGGCTACATTATCGGCAATGATTATAACGTTCTGGATGCCAACACATTGGACCCGGAAAACCCCGTTACCCCTGAGTGGTACGCGCGTATCTTCAGCGGTTATGGGGAAGATGTCACCCATAGTGACAATGCTGTACAGGTTATCCATACCGAAAATCCCCAGGCCCGCGTGTTGGTCGGCCCGGTACGCCCCTGGTGTTTTGATCAAGACGGTGCTCAGACCTATACTATAGACGTGCCGTGGCTTAACTATATGAATACCTTGGTGACATATCTTGACCAGGTAACCCAGGAAAAGGCCGCCGCCGGTATCCCCTTGGTTGCACCGGATGGTTTCGATGTTCAATCTCCGGGCCGTCCCGATGCACCGGAGTTAGGTGTTCACCTGCGGGCCGATGAGCCGTTGGTGGATCTGCCCCGCGCCGCGTGGAATGGTGCCCAGGCCGGTTTCCGCGTCTACCGGGATTGGATCGCCATTATCAATGATTATCCTTCAATGCGTGGTTTGCCGGTCTACATTATTTCCACCAATACCTATGATCGTGAGTCCGAGATTCCCCCGGCCCAGAACTACCCCCAGGGTTGGTTGACCAATGCCCTGGCGGTGGTGGAAACCGATCCTCAGATTGTGGCCCTGTGTTGGTTCCTGGATGATTTTCCCCATAGTGAACAGTGGAATTGGTTCAGTCTGAGCCAACAGCCTGGCCGGTTGGTCGATGCGGCTGCGGAATTTGATACCCTATTGAGAGGTGAGTAATATTATTATGAATGTTCCTACCCGTGTCTTGCTGGCCGATGACCATCCTGCTTTGCGGGTTGGGCTATGTGTGCTTCTGGATCGTGAGCCTGATATTCAGGTAACCGGTGAAGCCGATGCTGGCTCTACTGCATTCTCTATGCTCCAGACCGGCCAATTTGATGTCGCCGTCTTAGATTGCCAACTGCCGGAGCTTGATGGTGTAGCTGTAGCGCAACAAGTACACCGGCAGTCCCTCCCTGTGCGCGTTGTTGCCCTTTCAGCTTATGATGATGACCGTTATCTTGCGGGTATGCAGGAAGCCGGGGCGATTGGCTATTTGCTCAAGAATGAGGCCCCGACTTGCATTGTGGATGCCGTGCGGGCGGCTGTGCGTGGTGAATCCCTGTGGACTCCTGAGCAGCAATCCCGTATCCAGCACTGGCAGAGTGAGGTCGCCCGCTTGTGGGATTCCTTAACGGCCAGGGAACGTGAGGTGCTCCAACTGGTCACCGAGGGCCTGAGTAACAAAGAGATTGCCCAGGCTTTGACTGTTACCGTGCGCACCGCCGACTTTCACGTTAGCAATATCCTGCGCAAACTCAATGCCGTCTCCCGCGTAGAAGCCGCTGTTTGGGCCAGGGAACACGCGGGGACTTAGCAGTCCCCCTTGGAGCATAGAGTAGGCAGCTCGTCCTGGACTGCCAAGTCCAGGACATTTTCATTTTTCACATATAGCCTCTACCACCAACAGCGCCGCCTCCGGATAATACGGTGTGAACTCGTAATCCGCAAATTCTCCCTTAACCTTGAATCCCGTCTCGACCAAAATCCGGTGAATCTCCTCATAAGTCACCGTACTGGTCCAGGACTGCTGCTCAATACTCTGGATAAGCCGGCCCTCTTCGTAAACCTCAAACAATAACGTAACCTGTATTTGCCCGTTATCCAGCGCCTGGCTTCCTACCATACGGCGATATTCCCGCCCCTCATACTGCACATATCCGGCCGGTGAGAGTGGTGAGGATTGCATCAATCCCAGAAATACATCAAAGACCAACAATCCGCCGGGCTGTAGGTGTTGTGCGATATTATACAGGGATGCCAGCCGCTCCTGCATATTGAGAAAGTGGTCGAAACTTCCGGAGAGAATCGCCAAGGGGTAGGTACGCGCTAATTTAAAGGTCGCAGCAGCGTCCGGTACAATGGTAACCAATTCACTTAACTCCGGTCGTTTGGCTAGTTTAGACTCTAATTGGGTCCGCATACCGGGGGATGGCTCGATGCATACCACGTGGGTCCCGGCTTCCGCCATTGGAAAAGCTACCCGTCCTGTACCTGCTCCGACATCTAAAACAGTATTAACCTGTCCGGCATAGTGACAGAAAAAAGGCACATTTTGCTTACGGTCAAACAGATCGTATAAGTGCGCGGCTTGTTCATAACCCTGATCTTCCAAGATTTCTAACATTAAACCTTCCATATCCGCCCCTCCCACTATAAACGCGCGATAATCTCATTGCGCTGGAAAGTCTGGATGGCAAACCAGAGCACCGCCGCATCAATAAGCCACAATACAAGCCCTACGCCAAAGACAAAGCCGGGGCTGAGAAAGATAACTCCCCCTATCTGCCCAAAAATCAGCAAGAGGACAGGGAGCACGACCATTGCCCCGATTTGATAGGCATCCTGGAAGCTGTTGGCTTTGGAGGAGACCAAAATCATTGACCCCAGACCCAATCCCGCTGCTGCCGGTGCGACCCACAGGACCAGGATAAGCCACATCACATTGGGGAAGAATATCTCACCCATCACGGGCCAGGCCGTCAGATTAACCACCACGCTATATAATACAAATCCGCCTAAAGCCACCCCCATTGCGGGGAGCCAGGCCGAAAGCATCTTGCCCATAAATAACTCTGTATCTGAAGTGGGTGTGTAAATCAGTGCTTCCAGGGTCTTCCGTTCCTTTTCCCCGGCGAAGCTGTTTGCCGCGATAGTACTGGCTACCATCAAGGGTACAATCAAGAACATTGGCGCGAAGAAATAAACTAGCATCGTCACTAATATGACTTGGGTTTCGGTGTAACCGGCAAATTGCTCCGCCATCTCATCCGGCATCATCTCCAAAAACAGCGCCAGGTCTTCAAAATCCTCTCCGGGTGGGGCCATAGGTAGGAAGTATCCCATAGCGCCGGGCATAATGACCATTAAAATCAGCGGCAGCAGAATTAACGGGAGCATCACCCCCTTATTGCGGGTGACAATCTTCAGATCCCGTAGTGCGATAGCCCTAATTGCACGGAGGTTCATAGTACACCGCCATCAACGGTGCTCAGCACTTTCTTAAGTGCCGCTTTCTTTAGTGCGTTGTCCATATTTTTAACAGTCGCGCCTTGATCCTCATGGATAGCAAAGTAGACATCCTCCAATGTGGGTTCCTGGAGCTTAAGCTGGTAGAGCCGTCCCCCCGCGGTCACTAAGGTATTCACCACCTCCGGGATAAACTCCCGGTCAGGCAGCCATACTGTGGCCGTGTTGTTGGTATCGTGCCACTCTACATCCCGCATATAGGGTAGTGAGCCTAATGCTGCCACTGCCTCCGTTGCACCAAGCTTGGCTAACTCAATCTCTAGTCGCACGCCCTTCCATAGATTCTGGGCCAGCTCTCTCGGTGCTCCCAATGCCATAAGCTGCCCGTGTTCCAGTACCGCCACCCGGTCACATAGCTTCTGCGCCTCTTCCAGGTTATGGGTGCAGAGGAAAACTGTGTGCCCGTTATTGTGGCTTAGATCCTGGATTAACTCGTGTACCTGTCGTGTGGCCACCGGGTCTAATCCCGAGGTTGGCTCATCCAGGAAGATCAACTTTGGCTTGTGAATTAGCGTGCGTGCCAGGGCCAACCGCTGCCGCATTCCCTTGCTATAACCGCCCACCGGTTCGTCCCCCCGTTCCCCCAACTCGAAATCCTCAAGCATTCGCTCCACCCGTTGCGAAATCTCCGCTTCCGGCACGTTGTAGATTTGGGCATAGAGTGACAACTGTTCTCTTGCCGTAAGTTGATCATCCAGGGCCGGGGTTTCTGTCAATACCCCGGTGTGCAAGCGCAAAGCAGCCCCGTCTTTTTGCGGGTCCATACCTAGTACTTTTGCTTGCCCCCCATTGTTGTTTAGTACCCCGTTTAAAAGACGCACGGTTGTTGTCTTCCCGGCTCCATTATGGCCCAGGAAGCCAAAAATCTCGCCTTGGTATACCTCCAGTGTTAATTCCTTTACTGCTATCGTATCACCAAACCGGCGTGTCAAATCTTGTGTTGTAATAACTGGTTGTTCCTTATTCAATATTCACCTCGTGTTTTAACTCTATCACAAATAGTCGTTCTTAGCTTTATGCCTTTGGATGGAATTCGCATGTCCAACAGTTCAGTCTTTTCCCTGGTCACCTGACCAGTATTATCCTACTTGTTCCATTTTCCATTCGCTCTAAGCCCCGTCCAATTTTTACTTGCTCTAAGCCCCCGTCCCCGGGGGCGATATTTCTCCAGAGTTTTTCTTTTATTTGACAAAAATATATGTGCATTATACAATAATAACGCAATGCTGTAGTAATATGCATTAGGAGGGAAACCTATGAAAAATAAGCACTCGTGGGATTGGTTAGCTGTAGCTACCATTGCCCTTATTGTCACCGGTTATGGATTGACAAAACTCTTGCGTAAATTGACGGTTGGATCCTCAGTTTCACTCCTGCGAACCTATAACCGTAGTACTTCTTCAGATAGTCAATCCCACCCAGAACCCATTCGTATCCGCATCAAAACCGTTGAACACACTCATAAAACTGAGCCTGGTATGGCATCTGTGGAGCAAACTGAAATACCATCTGAGGAAGAATCACCGGCAACTGCGACTTTAGAATCTCAGCCTGAGCCGACTACTCCCGAACCGGACGTTGAAACGTCGCAGCCTGTGTCTCCGCAGCGTGATTTCCTGGCCCCTGGGGTTTGGAAGTGCCCTGTCAGCTTGGAAGATGCCGCTTGCATTGGTAGTGATGACCGGGATAAATTTCACCTCGCCGGATGCCGTTGGGCCGAAAACATCAAACCCGAAAATCGTATCTGCTTCGCCAGCCGTGAGGCAGCTCTGGCCTACGACTACAAACCCTGTGGTACATGTAAGCCCTAACCGGCCCTGGGAAAAGTCTCAACCGAATAACGGATGCCACACAAAAGAAGCCCTCCAGGCCATACCCGGAGGGCTGTGATATATTCCAACTACATTTAGTAAATACTCCGCACCATCAACAACAGGCCAAAAACCGCAATCGGTATGCCTACCACGGCTCCTACAATTGTGAGACTTACCACGATTCCCACAATCATAAACACCAGCCCCAATATTGCTGCCACCAACCGGCCCGTAAGTCCTAAAATCCCGGTCACCAACCGCCACAGTGCAACAAAGGGCCAGAAAATCCAAGGCGTCCTGCGTTCTTTTTCATCAGACATTTCACTCTCTCCTGTTCTCTAATCAAAGATTCGTCATATAGTCTTTAGACGTAATTTACTTACAACTATATCTATTACGCACTATCAAGAAGAAAGTTGCAGAGCCTAGAAGGAATTTTAGCCCAAATGTGAAATATCTCCCCAACGTTCAATCGTACTATGCTCACTATTTGCATTAATGACACTGAGACTTGTTTCCCGGATACGGGGGCCATCCCAGAGCTTGGATAGCGGCCAACCCTGATAGTGGCTAAGGATTGTCAAAATAGTGAGAGTATGGCTCACCACCAGCACACACTGCCCGGCATGCTGTTCCGCAATCTCACGGATAGCGGGCACGGCCCGTTCTGAAAGGTCCTCATAAGTTTCACCCTCGCCCACCGGCTTGTAGAGGTGGGGCGCGCTTACAAAAGCCTCAAATGCTTCCGGGTGATGCTGTTTTACATAATCAACCAGAACCCCATCCCATGTCGGCATGTGAATTTCACGCAGATTATCCACCTTTTGTACGGGTAAATCCCGTTCCCCGCGAATCAACTCTGCTGTTCTCATCGCTCGCCCTGTGCTGCTGGCATAAACAGCGTCAAAATGTACATCCTTCAAACTCTCCCCCAGTAACATTGCTTGCTCGATACCCCGCTCACTCAAGGGCGAATCTGCCCAACCTTGCATACGATGTTGGCTATTCCAAACCGTTTGCCCGTGCCTTACCAGATAAAGTTTTGTTTTCATATTTACACCTCACTAGCTTTTATAGAAATAAGCACCTGCTTATATGCAAGTACCTCCTTAGTGTATCATAAAACCAATTTCTTACCTTTTTTAAAAATTTGAGTTTATTTGTGTCCATTCACGTTCATTCGTGGTAAAAATTCCCACATAATTTCCTTGACTTC